>CBDUAB010000230.1:0-6020 GCA_965365045.1 uncultured Planctomycetales bacterium | reverse complement strand
TGTGAAGACGGAATTCTCGCATCCAATCCGGCTCGTTCTTCATCTCAGAGATTTGACCGACAATCTCCTTGTCGATGCCTTTGCGGGCTTTGAACACCGCCTCGGTCTCGGTGCGAAAATTGTATTTATTAATCTCGCCGATTTCTTCGCCGGGATTGGTCGAGGTGATGTCAGTTGCCATTATTGTGCCTTAAGTAAGTCAGGCTTCTTAGCCGGACAGAAGCGGTTTGAAATCAAGCACCACGTTAGTTGAATGGTCGGCGTATCATAAATTATCATACCGTAGGACAGGTTAAAAACCTGTCCTACCACAGTCCTATGCGGTTTGCGGTTCCTCTTTCTCGAGCATCGCCTTGTTGTCGGCTTCGGCATCGGGATGTGCGGCGCGAATACGATCGTATCCTTGTTTGTGCAGCTCGTTCGCCAAATCGATACCGCCCGTTTCTACAATGCGTCCACCCAACATGACGTGCGTTACGTCGGGCGGGTTGTGTTCGAGAAGTTTGTCGTGATGCGTGATGATCAGCAGGCCCATTTGATCTCCGCCGATTTCGGCAATGCTCTGGCTGGCCAAGCGCACGGCGTCCGCGTCCAAACCGCTGTCCGTTTCGTCGAGAATGGCGAACTTGGGCTGCAGCATGGCCAATTGCAGAATTTCGGCACGTTTCATTTCACCGCCTGAGAAGCCATCGTTGACATAGCGGCGGGCGAATTGTTCATCCATCCGCAACTGCTTCATCCTTTCACGAAGCTCCTTGCGAAACTCGCGCATCGGAATGAGCTCTTCGCCTTCTTTGCGGTCGGGGTTGCGCACGTTCGTCGCCGCGTGACGCAGGAAGTCAGCCATTTTGACGCCGGGAATTGCCACTGGACGTTGGAAGGCCAAAAACACGCCCGCTCGTGCCCGTTCGTCGGCCTTGAGATCAAGCAGGTTCTCGCCGTTCATTTCAATGCTGCCGCCGTTGACTTCGTAACCGGGATGGCCGGCCACGGCTAGACCAAGCGTACTTTTACCGGATCCGTTCGGTCCCATCAACGCATGTGTTTCACCTCGTCTCATCTCGAGGTTCACACCGCGTAGGATTGGTTTGTCTTGAACCGACACATGTAGGTCAATGATTTTGAGAATGTCGGCGTCGTTTTGGGAACTGATCATGTGTTACTCGTGTGTTAATAAATAGAACGCGTCTCGCGCGGAGTCCTTCGCTTCACGTTGATTCAATCCTCTTACCCAGTGATCTTCTGATGATCGAGCAACGGCTCTTGATCGGCTGGGGCGTCGACGTAACCCGAATGATGGGGCAAAGGAAGTTCGTCTTCGACATGTTTGGCAATTTTGTGACCTTTGATCTTGTCCTGGATTCGCATCAAGCCTTCGAGCAATGACTCAGGGCGCGGCGGGCAACCAGGGACATAGACGTCAACAGGCACGACTAGATCGACACCTTTGACCACGTGATATCCCCATTTGAAATAAGGACCACCACCGACCGTGCAGGCGCCCATGGCAATCACGAATTTCGGATCGGGCATGAGGTTGTAAAGTCGCCGCACGCGGCTCGCCATCTTGTAGGTCACGGTTCCCGCAACAATCATCAGGTCGGCTTGGCGTGGCGTGGCGCGGAAGGCGCCGGCACCAAATCGGTCGATATCGTATCGGCTCGCTCCGGTCGCCATCATCTCAATCGCACAACAGGCCAAACCGAAGGTCATCGGCCAAATACTTGACTGACGTCCCCAGTTGATGGCTTGCTCAACCGTCGTCGTGATGACGTTTTCTTCGAAACGTCCTTCGATCCAAGGTTTGGTCATTTCTGCTCCATCAATAGGCGCTAGTTGTCAGCGGGTCGCCGATTCTTAGTCTGGATTTCAAACGTGCAATAGGTTGGACCGTCCAAGCGACATTCGCTCAGTCGCAGATTCTCGCCGAGAACTTGGGAGAAGAGCATTCGCTCCATCGCGCAAATAGAGCGATCTTGGTCAGCAAGCTCAGTATACGGACAGCCGAAGGCTTTGAGGACCGGTAGTTCGCCGTCTGATTCTTCGACCACAAACGGAATGTCCCGATCACTGAACAGTTGGGCCAAGGATTCCATCCGTTCGGCCGTGGTGGATCCTCGAATCTGGCCTTCGTAGAGCGAGGCAAGCCGCTGCGACAATCGGGCCAGTAAACCGCGTCGAACTTCGACGTCTTTGATCGTGCGAATTTCTTTCCACAACGCAATGGCCAAGTCCGCGAAGTTTGAGCCGGTTTGCCGTCGCCCCAGGTCGGTCAGCAAGTATTCGTGGTAGGGACGACCGCGACCGCTGCGAACGAGCCGTCGATCGACGAAGCCTTGAGCCGTCAATCGGTTCAATCGCTGCCTCACGGCGGTGACAGTCACGCCCATCGCCGTGGCCAACTGCGAAATACGTTGTGGGCCAAGTCGCCGCAACAAATCGAGTACGGATACATCTGAGCTTTCAACCAATACGTCCATAGCAAGGAATCTCTCAGGAGACTGACAATCTCAATCGCGTCACTGCATCATATCCTTTTTCGCATTTTTGACAACTACATGTTACGAAAACTGAATTTGTCCGTGTAGACGTTGTAAACCACTTACACGTAATGGTTTATGGATAATGAAATGGAACTAAACCAGTTGGGAAACCCATGAAAATAGCCAGCTCCGGGAAAAATGAGTAAACACGGGAGCAGGACCAGAAGAAGCAGGAATGTGGAACCAATTCTCACACCCACCAGAGTCGGCATTTAGAGACTTTCCAAGAGATCAGCAAATGGGTCGCATTTCCCCGGATTTGAGACGTGCCACATAGGTGCGAACCTGTGGGGCAACGGCGCCCGATAGAATCACCATTCCGATAATATTGGGAAAGGACATGCTGAGCAGCGTGAAATCGGAAAACGCGAGAACATTGCCCAATGAAAAGAATGGTCCCATCGCCACCAGACAGACAAAGACAACACGATACGGCCAGACACCTCGATGGCCAAACAAGTACTCACTGGCGCGATCGCCGTAATAACTCCAAGAGATGATCGTAGAATACGCAAAGACAAAGATCGCTAGACACAACGCGTATTTTAGCATGGGATGAACCGTACCAAAGGCGTCGATCGTTCTTACGGCTCCGTCGCTGAAGCCAATAGATTGTCCAAACTGTCCCCCGAAAACGTCCGTGATCAACAGCGTCAGGGCAGTCATTGTGCAGATCACAATGGTGTCAATGAACGGACCGATCATGGCAACGACACCTTCACGCACCGGTTCGTCGGTCTTGGCTGCCGAATGTGCGATGGCGGCCGACCCGACCCCGGCTTCGTTGCTAAAAACTGCGCGCTGCGCCCCAATGCCAAAGACGAGAATCAGACCGCCAGCGGCACCTCCACCCAAGGCGTCACCGGTAAACGCTTCGTGAAATATCGAAGCAAACACCGTTCCGGCCTTGCCAAAATTCACGAGGATTGTGAACAAGCAAACGGATACGTAAAACAGGCACATCAATGGAACAATGCGGCTCGTTACTTCACCGATCCGACGGATACCTCCGATGATCACGATACCGGCCAAAACGGCCAACGAAATGCCGATCATCCCGGAAACGAGGTCAGATTGCTCCGTGCCGAATACGTGAATCAGAGCAGCCGCGGTCTGATTTCCCTGAAACATGTTGCCGCCGCCGAATGATGCGAGGATACAGAATATGGCGTATACAACGCCAAACACCTTCGCGACCGGTCTAGAGACCTTCGGTGCAAGGCCTTCTTCCAAATAGACCATCGGACCGCCCAACGTCCGGCCATCATGATCGAAGCGTCGATACAGCTGCGCAAACGTACATGACGAGAACTTCATGCTCATGCCAAAGAAGGCGATGATCCACATCCAAAACACGGCGCCCGGGCCTCCGAGCGCGATTGCGACGGCGACACCAGCGATATTTCCCAATCCAACCGTTGCTGAGAGGGCTGATGTGAGCGCTTGAAAATGTGAAATCTCTCCCGCGTCCTCTGGCTTGTCGAATTTACCCCGAATGACTTGAAGAGCATGTACGAAAAGACGAACATTGATGAAACCGTATCGTAAGGTGAAAAAGATACCGCCCAACGCCAGGATCGCGACGATAAACGGCACACCAATGGGCCTTTTTCCATCGGGAAACTCGACGCTCTCCTCCACATCCACGTATTTGAGTGGAACTCTGAAAAACAACGACCCTTCGAGCCAAGCGTTTACCACTCCGAACGCGTTATCAACGGCCGTCGATATCGCTGCGCCTTCCGATTCCGGCACTTCGGCGGCGGTGTCCGTGGGCGGTTGCGTCGCCTCATCGCTATTGCTCGAATCGGTGACTTGAGCAATCGCCGCCGCTGGCGATGAGTACAACCAAACAAAGCAACTCAGCACGGCGGCACAGACGAACGGTCGGCGAACCAGTAGCATGATACATACCTTGCAACGGAGTCGGCGGGACTTGTCTTCGCATGAAGTCGCAACTTTTAGACGATAAACCTCTATAAGTCAATTACATCGCGTGGAAAGTAACGCTCGACGACTTCGTGGAATTCTCGCGGATTGTTGACAACCGCGACATGGCGGCGAAAATGCCGAGCGCCGCGGCGACCTTGCGCGTACGTACAGGCGTACTTGCGCATCAGCAGCGTCCCCTTTTCCACGCCAAACCGCTGAACAACCAAGTCATAGTGATGCAGCAGACAATCGCGCTGTTCAGCGAGCGACGGATCGGGAGGTATCGGTTCACCGCGCAGAGCAGCTTTGATTTGAGCGAACAGCCATGGCCTACCGAGCGAAGCGCGCGCGATCATCACGCCATCGATCGGGTATCGCTGGAATGCTGACACGACATCTTGCGGAGAATCAAGATCGCCGTTGCCGATCAGCGGAATCTTCTTGAGGTGCGGTTTGATCTCCGCGATGCGTTCCCAGTTGGCGTGACCTTTGAAGTACTCCTGTGCGGTACGGCCGTGAACGGTCAGCGCGGCGGCGCCGGCTGCTTCGACGACCTGTGCAACTTCGATGGCGTTGATCGTATTCAGTGTGCAACCTAAGCGAATCTTGGCGGTGACCGGCGTCGGCGCACAAGCTTGCACGACCCGCGCGATGATATCCCCCATTCGTTCAGGATGGCGCAGTAGGTACGATCCACTGTGTGCTTTTTCCGTGACATCGCGGACCGGACAGCCAAAGTTGATATCGACGATGCTGACCCGATAGTCGTGGGCCAGTGTGGCGCCGACTCGCGCCAACGTCGCGGGATCGTTGTCCCAGATCTGAACCGCCAATGGCCGCGGTTCGTCTTTGACGCCCCAGAGACGATCGGGATGCGCATCTTTTTCTTGCTCCATCCAAACAAAGCCCTTGGCATTCACCATTTCGGTTGCTGGCAGACCGACGCCTCCGTATTGGCGCACGATCTGCCGAAACGCGAAGTTGGTAAAGCCGGCCATCGGTGCCTGCAGTACCGGTGGATCGACGACGACCGAACCAATTCGCAAAGGCCGCAAACTCGGCAATGACCGTGACCCCTGAGAGGACGTCACTTTGTCGGTCGCGGATAAATGTGCGATGTTCATGCGTGCATCTTGCAGCTTATATCTCAATGCGCCAAGAGACGTGAACGGCGACCAGATATAGCAGTTAGAACGCTCACCCCGACTGAAGCGGCTGGGCACCTGGTTGCTGACAAATTGATTCTGAATCGCGCCGAATGTTGCATTGAAATCGCGTTTTTTCAACTATTTTGGGACTTATCGAACATCAAGTGAAGCTTGGAAATTTTCAAAGGAACCGCTAATGATTCGTTTTCACCGACCGCTTTCCATACTGTTATCTCTCTTTAGTGTGGCGATCATAACCGCGCGACTCGACGCCGATCCATATAGGCTTACTTACCAAGACCAATCAACACTTGGCGCTTCCGATAGCGAAGTTTGGAAAATGTCAACTGGCGAGCTGACGGAACTGGGCGGCTCGCCCGTCGAGAACTCAGGACTC
>CBDUAB010000229.1:0-6024 GCA_965365045.1 uncultured Planctomycetales bacterium | reverse complement strand
TTTCCTTTCCGTACGTTCGCGATGCTGTGCGGCATGGCTACTGTAATCGTCGTATCACGCTGCACTTTGCGATGGATTCCCGCTCAAGGTTATAGTGTGGAAGAATTACGTATTTAGTCGTGGCACCAAACACGGTTGGTCACCGTCCAGTTTCATCTATAATTTCGCCCATGCATTCCACTCGAGATCAAATCATCTGCTGGTTTATCCATCTCTACACAGCATTGGGATCCGTCGTCGCTCTGCTCACGTTGCATGCTGGTATCAATGAAAACTATCGCTTGGCATTTGCATGGATGATCGTTGCCGTTTTAATTGATGCGACTGACGGACCGCTGGCGCGTCGATACGATATTCGCTCGGTGGTTCCGCAAATCGACGGTAGCAAACTGGACGATATTTCGGACTATGCGAACTACACCTTAGTTCCGATTGTGTTGCTATCACGTGCCGATTGGCTACCAGAACCAAAGTTGCTGTGGGCCGGTATTCCGCTCGTCGCCAGTTTGTTCACGTTCGCCCACACAAGAGCGAAGGAAAAAGGCTTCTTTCGCGGCTTTCCGTCATACTGGAATATCGTTGTTTTTTATGTCGCGGTGTTGTTACACAGATTTGGCAGCGGAGTCGTGCTGGCCACCATCCTGGGATTGAGCGTGTTGAGCGTCATGCCTGTAAAATTCGTTTACCCCAACAGAGCGCCGCGCTTTTATGCGTTTTTCATCTGGGGTGGGCTTGTGTGGCTGGTGATGTTGTGTGGGTTGATTTGGCAATATCCGTACGTTTCCAACTGGCTTGTCGGCATTTCATTGGTATACCCGGTGGCTTACGTCGTACTCTCGTTCTACCTATCTGCGGTGAAGTAAAAACGCAACATCGCACCGAGGCTCGCCCAATTAATCGCCAACGGTGACACAATCCGCACGCGTCATGGGGACCGCTGCAACCACCCGGACGCTCGAAATTCGCCCGACCAGGGCCTGGGCTATAGTTTGATGATTCATGTTCAAATGAGTCAGTATAAACACATCAGACTTCTTGGTACCCAAGTCCCACGGTTTCCACCATGTATCGAATCTTTACATTTGTTTGGGAAAATCGATCTGGCATCACATTGGCGGCAGTGGCGCTGCTGGCCGCGATCGCTGAAATCTGTCTTCTCAGCAACCATGTGCCGGTCAAGTTCTCACCTATAGTGCTTGTTCTCTCGGTGGCCTTCTGTGTCGGCTTGGCGTGGACCAGTTGTCTGATGCTGCTGCAATACGCCGGTCGCCTACTGGTGTCACTGAAAAATCGTTATGGAAACATTGGTGCCGCCGGCGGGATCTGCATTTTTTCATTGCTCACACTGCCACTGACGATCATCTATCTGGCAAGCTGGAATCTGTTCTTGCGAACAGGTCGGTTTCCGGGTTGGGATGTCATTGGATTCACGGCACATAACAAATACATGCTGTGGCGATACCTAGTTGAAGGAGAATCGTCGAACTTTTCGTTCCTGATCGTCTGCGCAGTGCTCATTCTGATCGTTTCACCCGCGGTATTTCTGTTGGCGACCTTGGCTGCCGAAGCCGAGAGCAACGAGAGAGTGCGAGACTTTTTATCGCGATTGTGGTGTGTTTGGGCAGTCGCGTTGCTGCTAGGTCTCACGTGGATAATTCAGGACGACAGCCCGCAACGTCGCGCCGTACGACTCGATCATCTGCAATCAGCCGCCAACCCGATGGTTTCGATGTTCGCCAGTTTATGGGAATCGTGGCGTGTCCAGCCAATTACACCTTTGCTGACGGCCGAAGATCTCGAGCCGCGGACCGACGACGCCTGGACATTCCCAACAACGACGGACAAGCCGTCGATCATCATCGTGGCGATGGAATCACTGCGGCATGATATCGTTCACCTGAAACACCAAGGTCGCCAAGTCACGCCGTACCTGAATGCTTTGGCTCGTCGGGGGCTGGAGTGGAAACGTGCTTACGCACAAAGTACCCACTCCGACTATGCGGACGTCTGTACGGTTTCTTCGCTCTATCCGCTGCGTACGCGCGTACATCATTATTATCGTTACGACGATCCGTGGCCCAAAAAACGGATTTACGATTTGCTGAAACCGGCTGGCTATTCCACCGCCATAATCTCGTCTCAGAACGAAGCTTGGGGGGGCATGGACGCATTTCTTGATTCGCCGAATCTGGATTTGTTCTACCATCCGGAACGTTCCGATAACCGTGAGGATTTAGTACGTACGGTGCGTGACCCGGGTTTTAACCAAGAGTTGCGGACCGGTGCCCTACTGGCTGGAAAGTTTCCGGATCGGCATACAACCGATCAAGCCATTCAATGGATTAAGGAACAAACGTCCGCGAGTAAACCCTTTTTCATGAGTCTGAACTTTCAGAGTTCACACTTTCCGTATTTGATTCCCGACGACGCTGCCAGACCGTTTACCCCCCACAATCTTGACGCGGACGTGACGTTTATGTCGTACCCGCGGGAAAGGACACCCAACGTTCGTAACGCCTATTACAACGCCCTTCAGGAATCAGATCGGCAACTGGGACGTTTGATTAAAACGCTAACTGAATTGGAACTGCTTGACGAAGTGATTCTGCTCGTGCTCGGTGAGAATGGCGAAGCATTTCACGAGAACGGCAGTGTTGGCCATGCGCGTGAACCGGTGGAACCAGCAATTCATGTCGCTACGGTCATTCACGCGCCCCGGTATCTCGAACCTGGCATTGAAGATTACCCGCTCGAGCACATTGACCTGATTCCAACCGTGTTTGGGCTGATGGGTTGGCCGTCGCATCCAAATTTCCAAGGAATTGATGCTTTGTCAGCAGATCGACCACCAGCGCGAGAAAGGCTGTTGTTTTTTCACGTACACAGCCCAGCTGCTCGTGCCGACGCTGTTTTATTCGGCGGACGTTGGAAATACATATTCAACCGCAAGACTGACCATGGAACGCTGTTTGACATCAACCAGGATCCTGGTGAGACGAGTGACATTAGCGAAGATTTGCCGGAGTTGGCCACGTACTTGGACAAAACGCTGAATAAGTGGCGAAATCGACAACTGGCTTATTATCATTACCCAAGCTATTTCACGAAATCGTTCCCGCCAAAACCGCCACGGTGGGAATCTGTTGAAAAAGCGCTTGCTGATCTGGAACCGACAAACTGAAGTAGTGTGGACAGCATTGCGTCACGTCGGAATTTCAACAACTCGTCAGACCCACGCTTCAGTCGATCAACAGCTAAAACGCATTTGCGAGACTCAATGAGTCATTGCGTAAGTAACAATGTTGATCCCGAGTGGGTAGGAGACTTTCACGGAAAACTTTTCAAAATACTCGTGGTTCTCTCCTTCTCGTTCCCAGCCGTCACCAATGTCATTGTTGTGGCAAAATAGCGCCATCAGTCGGCCGTTGTCGTCGAAGTAGCCTTGAAAGTGAGAGTCTTCGTCTCCTTCCGGGTCACCATGCCAGTATTCGAACATGTGACCGTCTCGCCACGCAAAAATGCTGGGCACTCTCGGCATCTCTTTGAGGTCGTACACCAGATGAAATATCTCGTGATCCAATGTCAGTTCGCGCGGTTTACGACCGGGGAAGACTGTCGTCATTTCACGCTTTACATGCCGCCACGCTCTCGGCGTCCAAAAGTCGTCCGCCATGAGAAAGCCACCGTTCAGCAAATACTTTCGTAAGCATGCCGCTTCCGCAGATGACAAGTACATGCCCTGAACGTTCGACATATAGATAAATGGAAAATCGTACAGCTCTGGGTCGGTGAGACGTAAAACTCTGCCGTTTGGATCGACCTTCATGGATGTCAGCTCTTGCAGCCGATAAGAAAAATTCCAATCACCGTCCGGGTAGTCGTTACTCCAGCCACCACCGCCGCGACGACCTGAGGATCCATATTCTATTCGGACAAATGTGAAGCAATCGTCCTGGAAGGCCGGGTCAACTTCCCACATCGGATATTCGCTCCGATTCGTGGCGCGCCGCGACCGTCGACCAGAGAACTGAGCAATCACGGTTGCCGAAACAAGCAGCATGAGAGCGGCTATGAATGCCAAACGACGCTTCGGGAATAAGTTGCTCATGTGATGCGAATGGAATCAGTTTGTCCCGTCCTCTGAAAACACCCAAGGACGAGCTTGGTTGATGGCGAGTTTGCCGCCTTTAGGACTGACCAATAAATAAGTGTCGTGGGGGAGGCTTCCAGCCTGTCGTATCTCAGCCACTGTGACAGGCTGGAAGCTTATCCCACGTACGAATGCGACAGTTATTTCTCGATCGTTCTTTAGTGATCTTGAACTCAATCTCCATGGTGAACTTGTCGTCTTCCGAGTGTCATAAGCGGCGCAAACCGTGGCAGCTATTCCGCCACACAGTAAAGATGTCCATCGGACCGAATGAATAGCGCGCCGTTGCTGATTGCTGGTGCTGCACTGAAGTCTTCGGAGTCGTTCGTCACTCGGTTGACTGCTAGTTGCTCGAAATTGTCTCCCGTGCCGATGACGAAACAGTCTCCCTTTCTCGATTGGAAGTAAATCTTGTCACCAGCAACGACGGGCGATGAATAGTCCTGGTTGCCAAAGCCTCCTCGGCGGCCACCACCACTACGCTCGGCCGGAGGCTCTTGAGCATCCGCCGTTCGACCTGGCGCTTTTAATCGCAATTTGGAAATTTCTTCACCGGTTTTCGCGTCGTAGCATTGGGCCAAGTTGTTTCCAACTGTGTAGATTCGACCGTTGAATAGAACCGGTGTATCGAAGCGACTCGATTGGCTACCTTGCCAAACAACGTGCGAATCGGTGACGTCCTTACTGCCGCCAACTTTGACCGCAATTCCACCGCCACCGCCTCTTCCTTGTTCTATCGCGTACACGATGCCGTCGTCCGCGATGGCACTCGAACACATCATATTCGAATCAAATGTTTGGCAATACCATTGCATTTTGCCAGTTTCGGGATTCAGCGCCCAAATCTCACCCGGAACGGAGATCACCAAATCTGTGCGTTCATCGTCGACTCGCGCCAATACCGGAGACCCCCAAACACTGTCAAAACCGGACGCTTCCTGCCGCCAGACTTCTTCGCCCGTGAGCTTGTTGAAAGCCACCATCGCTTGGCTCTCAGCCGTAGCCGGAACAATTAGATGATCTTTGTGCAGTAGTGAACTTGACGAAGTACCCCAACCATGGGCGCCTGATTCCGTCCCGACACTTTTCTGCCAAAGTTGATTGCCCTCAAGGTCGAAAGCGTACACGCCGGACTTGCCGAAGAAAGCGTAAACTCGTTCGCCGTCCGATACCGGCGTGTGCGAGGCGTAACCATGCTGCGTGACGCCTATTCCGGTGAAGGGATCTTCCGGAAGGAACGGTTTGAACTCTTTCGTCCAAAGCACGCTACCGTCCGCGGCGTTGACGCAAACAAGATGGCGACGTAAATCTTCTTGATCGCCTGGATCCTCTCGACTCAACCCGTATCCCGAGTAACAGGTAACAAATACACGATCACCGACAACGATCGGGCTCGACAAGCCGAGGCCCGGAAGTGGAACCTTCCATTTTAGATTCTTTGAGGGACTCCACTCGGTAGGAACCGTGTCTTTGCTTATACCCGATCCATTTGGACCGCGGAACCGCAACCAATCACCGTACGTCGCGGCTTGCATCGACGTGATGACGACTAAAATGACAGCAATTTGCCGCAACATGATTCTCTTTTCTTCCTTCCCTAACGCCGCCGCGCAAATCCGAGAAACCCGAAGGCGATCGCGAGCATCGCCAAACAACTTGGCTCCGGCACCGCCGCCGCAGTGGATATCGATTCTTGCCAGCTTAGAGCGAGCGCGTTCAAGTCACCTGCATTGACGACGCCGTCGGCTGTGAAATCACCACCGCTCCACGAGGAGATACTATCTTGCCAGCTCAAAGCAAGTGCGTTTAGGTCGGTCGCGTTGACGGTTCCATCCAAATTCGAATCACCGAAAAGATACGGTGCCGTAAATCCG
>CBDUAB010000228.1:0-6026 GCA_965365045.1 uncultured Planctomycetales bacterium | reverse complement strand
TGTATGTCGGGCGCAGGCCGGTCACGTACGTAACCGAGTGCAATGTCACCGCGACATCGCTTGCCAGTTCACGGCCCAGAACAAGCGGATGCAGTGGAGCCGGAATGCATGTGTTCGTTTCGTCCCGGCCCACTGATCCGCAAACCGTTTGGATTGGTGATTGATGGTCGAATCGCTCGAAGTCTGGGATACGCCCTTCGCGAGCAAAAGATTTCCAAGCGTAAATATTGAACCAGCCAAAGGAAGCGTGGCGGAGATTAGTGTTCGCGTCAGATGTCGCGGTGCCACCTACAAAGTTCAGTTCAAGTTTGCGGCATCATTCAAGTGCACGGATGAAAGCATATTTCCAGTCGATCGTTTCAATCGCTTACCGCGGAGCGGTGATAGTTGCTGTTACCTTTGGAAAGAGTCGCCCTGGTGTCGAGAGTTTGGCGAATGCCTGGCGCAAGTGGAAGCTACTTACGGATGCTCGACTCTACGGCATTACGTCATCCTGGGGGGAGATAATGTGGTTGAAGTGCTTGCAGTTAGCAATCCGACGGTCGAGATGGACTGAGCCACGCCTTAAACGTATAACCAGTAAGGATTTGACTTCGCGTGTGCGGAGAGTTGAAAAACGTCGCGCGTTCGCTACGCTCATCAACGTCAACTCCCGGCCCCGTGATCTTTGTCGTTTAAGAAGCAGTGTAAGGCGCAATGAACGACCAGCGCAATCTGAAGCGACCATTGCTGTATACCTTGATTGGCTCCGTTATGCTCGGTGCCGTTCTCGGCATTATCATCGTTCTGCGAAACACTTGGGGCTGGTTCGAGGTTCGTGTCATTCTCACGACGCTTACCGTTGCGATTGCCAGTCTGTGCGGCCTTGCTTGCGATCTATCAAGGACCCCACGTGGCGCAAATCTTTTGCCCAGCGGGGGCCTTCTGCTGACCTTCGTCGCGGCCGGTATGATCCTGATTGGCATGTGGTGCGAACTGGAGTCCGAAGGGTTTTGGAAGACGACCGCTTCAATATCCATCTTTGCTGTCGCCACGGTACATGTGTGTCTGCTGTCGATCGCGCGACTCGGAGGCAAATTCCAGTGGGTGTTTTTTGTCGCCTGTCAGGTGATTTTTGGTCTAGCTGTCCTGCTTTCCATAATGATCATTTGGGAAATAGACAACGATCGGATGTACCGAATCATTGTGGTTGTCTCGATCGTTGACGCGGCACTGACACTGGTAATCCCGCTGCTTCACAGGATTAGCAAAACAGACGATAGACGTAAAGCAATGATGACGGTTCTTGATGAACGGAATGTAGCCACCATTGATCAAGAAATCTCACTAATGAAGAAACGGATCACGGAGTTGGAGAAACTCAGGTCAGAGATTGTCGGTAGTGCAGACGACGAGGCATGAAGTCTCACCAATTCCATAGCCGCGTGAGGACGAGGATTCCAAATATTCCGGCCCAAAACAGGGCGGCGGTTTTCTCCGACGGACGCCAGGCGTCGTGATCCGGTCCTTTGCTTCGCGCTGATCGTCGATTCGCGGTGACCGTGACCGCTATCTTGCCGGGCATGGTGAGGTAACGGTACACTCCTCTCATGATGCCGTATCATCCATCCGCCCGAAGGACCACAAAACATGCGCTATGAAATCAAATCGCTGGGCGTCGGAGGAATCCTTGACCAGGCCGTCCAACTACTCAAAAACCATTTCGCACTGTTCATGGGCATTTCAATGTGTATTTCGGTGCCATTCGGATTGCTCTTCGGCTTTGTGACGTATGGGTTGACGCCTCAGTTTCCACCCGATGCCGCGCCACAGGACATCGCCAGGATTCAGCAGGAGTTTTTATTATCCAAATTCCCTGTCATTATGGGTATGGTATTTGTCAGCATGATCTTCGTTTATCCGTTAACCACCGGCGCGATGATTCACGCCGTCGCCAGCGAGTATCTGGGGGATCCGACCACGGTGGGAGCGTCATTGCGCAGAGCTTTTCGGGTTTTTCTACCGTTGCTGTGGACTTCGATGTTGATGTTTATCCTCGTCTATCTCGGGCTGTTTTTGTGCATTCTGCCCGGTGTCCTTTTGATGTTTCGCTACGCGCTCTCGAGCCAAGCGGTGGTGCTGGAGGGGCGGAGCGGTTCGAATGCTTTGAAGCGAAGCAAGGAGCTTATGCTCTACGATCGGACCAAGAATTACAACACCCTGTTTTTGTTGTGGCTGCTTTTGGTCGTTATTGGCTTTGGAATCAACAGTGGTGCCAATTTCATTCCGCAACCGCATGTGGCCATCGTCGTCGGTGTCCTACTTCAAGCCGTTAACGGCGCATTTGGGGCCGCGGCGCTCGCCGTGTTTTACTTTTCCTGTCGTTGCAAGGCGGAGAATTTCGACTTGGTGCTTTTGGCCGAGGCGATGAAAACAGAATCGCCCGAATCCACATCGTCATAACTCGAACTATCGATTCATGCAAACGCCGGATCTTGACGTGTCCTCCTTGGAGTCATCCGATCCTGACGTGGTCCGCGAGACGGCACGCCAAGTCCTTTCGCGGCCCCATTTTCAATTCGAACCGACACCGGACAGCGGAGAAGGACTCGTCGAGCTCCTGTGGCGTTTCCTCATGTGGCTGTCGGCTCCGCTACGTGCGTTGTTCGACGTGCTTGATGGAATCTCGCCGTTACTCGCCTGGGCGGTGATTCTCCTACTTGTGCTGTTGTTGATCGCACTAATAGGGCACATCGCGTATACGTTCAAGGTCGCTCTCGATCGCCGGATCGAAGTAAAGCATATCGACTTAAGGGCGGCCGAGAAACACCGCGATCCGGCCGAGCTTGAACGACTCGCTGACGCTGCATCCGGCGCACAAAACCACAGTCAGGCCGCGCGACTTCTGCTTCTTGCCAGCTTGCTCCGATTGGAACTTGCTCAGGATCGTCCTTTTCGCCGTGGCACGACGAATCGCGAACACCTGCGCCGTTACCACGGTTCGCCAATCTTTGAACCATTAAGGCTCATCGTCGACCTGATCGATCGATCCTGGTACGGTAACGAGGTCTGTCTGGCGGAGCATGTCGCACAATGCAGGCAAGCGTACACAAGTATTTGCCAGGCTATCAAGGAGCCGACGCTTGATTACCGGACGTAACGTACTTTTCGTGACGTTGATAGTCGCGGTCGTGTCGCTTCTAGCGGCGACCCTGTCGTGGACGTCAACGAGTAAGTTTGAACTTGGCGGAAACACGTTCGGTGTTCGCTCGCACGGTCTGCGTGGATTGTTCGAGATTCTGCAAGAATTAGACATATCGACCGAGCGAGTCGTTGGCCCTCCCACGGAATCACGGTCGGCGGATACGACCTTGGTGTTCCTTGCTCCGGATCGGGAACTGGTTGAGATCGAGCCGGCTTATTTGCAAAACGTCGCCGAATGGGTGCGGCTGGGCGGGCGAGTGGTTTATTCACCGTCTCGCACCCAGTCGCGTCGCGAAGGACTGAATCGCGGTTCCAGAAGCTCAGACCGCCCAGCGCCCAAAACATTCCTGGAGCTCATGGGCATCTCCGATGTTTTGTTCTCTTCGGTGCAGATCTCGGAATCGGATGAACAGGAAACCGTCGAACTGTTGGCGTCATCGCCGAAGGCGCCCGCGTCCGACCGTGATGTTCGCGATTTAATCGAAACCACTTTTTCACGCGAGGCGCCGCCGATGACGTCCATCGCCGTTCACGCGGAAGGTGATTGGGAGGGGCTGGCGAAGTCCGTCTCGACGCTGGCGGTTCCACAACGGGACCTTCACATTCTAAAGATCGGCGATACCGAGCCGCAGGGGAGAATCGTTACGGCCACTGATATGGACGCACAGAAAGTCCTGGCGGCGTCGTTTCGTGTTGGCGAAGGGGAGGTCGTAGTCCTGTCCGATCCGGCGATGGCTCAAAACCGTTTCGTGGCCGAACACGACAATGCGGTTTTGCTTGTCGAATTGTTGGCGGGCCAGAACAGCAACGTCGTATTCGACGAGTTCTATCATGGCCTGACCGCGCGGGGGAATCCTTTGGTATTGTTACAGCGGCCGGCTTTTTCATTGTTGTTGGTGCTGCTCTGTGTGACTTTGGGAGCTTACGCCTGGAGACACGGCCGGCGTCTGGGCCCGGCCATGCGTCCTGTCGAGACTCCGAGACGCTCTCTGTCGGAATACGTGGAGGCAATGGCGCGGCTATTTGCTAAAGCGAAAAACGCCACGCCGTTTCTTCTTCGCGAGAATCGCAATGGCCTGCTCTGGATGCTGCGAAACGAATTGGGGCTTTCCGCGTCGAAACACGCGACAGCCGAGATCCACACATTACTGGCCCGACGTGACCCGAAAAGAGCCGAAAGATTTGTCGCTTGCATGCGAGAGCTCGACGAACTTCTCGAGCGACAAACTCCAAGCGATCGGGACGCGTTGGACGCAATGAAAAGGGCAGCAGATTGTCTTTAGATGAACTCTACAAGCGGATCCGTGCGGAGATCGCCAAGGTCATTCAAGGGATGGATGAGGTAATCGATTTGTCGTTGGCTGCTCTGTTCAGTAGCGGACACGTATTGCTAGAAGGACCACCGGGTACCGCGAAAACTCTGTTGGTGCGCACTATCGCCGCGGCGCTTGATATGCAATTTAGCCGGATTCAGATGACACCCGATCTCTTACCAAGCGACATCACCGGATCGAGCATCTATCGAGAAGATTCGCATACATTTCAGTTCGTAAAAGGGCCGATTTTCACGAATTTCCTGCTCGCGGATGAAATCAACCGCGCCTCGGCACGCACGCAGTCGGCCATGCTGGAAGCAATGCAGGAACACGGCGTGACCTTCGGCGGTACGACGCATCAACTGCCGGAGCCGTTTCTGACGTTTGCCACGCAGAATCCCATCGAGCAAGAAGGAACCTATCCGCTGCCTTTGGCGCAGCTCGACAGATTTATGTTCAAAGTGCAGGTGGCGTATCCGGAGCCGGCCGTGGAAGAGACGATTTATCGAGAACATCATGCCACGGGTGCTCTGTCAAATCCGCGCGACCGTGGGGTGGAAGCCATTATTGGAGCAGAGGAAGTCTTGTCGGCGCGTGAGATCATTCGTCAGACGCATGTGCGTGACGAGGTCGTCGAGTACGTCCGTCGGCTGGTTACCGCGACTCGGACCGACGATGCGCTGTCAGTTGGTGCCAGCCCGCGCGCCGGCCTGATGTTATTGACCGGCGCCAAGAGTCTTGCCCGCTTCGCCGGTCGTGATTTCGTGACGCCCGATGATGTCAAGTCGGCAACCGTGCCGTCGTTTCGACATCGTATCGTACTCAGTCCGAACGCGGAACTCGACGGCACGCGCCCCGACGAGACGCTCGAGTATATCCTTGACACGACCGAGGTCCCGCGATGAGTGTTCGTCCGGGTCGCCATCTGCTCGTCATCCTAATCTTGACCACCGCCTTGGCGGTCATTTCGTTTTGGCTTCCGACCGCCGCTATATGCATCGGCCCGCTACTATTGGCGTTGTGTGCTGGCGCCGTGTTCGATCTACGGGCGTTGCGGAGGGGCCTGCCAGCCGTTTCCGTGCGGCAGTCGGTTCCCGTGACGATCGGCCGCGTTTTACCGTTCCATGCTTACTTGTACATTAGCAATTCTAGTGGTCGACGTTTTCATGTCAATGTTCGCGTCGGTGTGCCGGTGCAGGCGTGTCCGAATTATTGGATTGATTCGGCTCTCGTCGGCAATGACACGGCAGAGTTTGAGATGGTCCGCGAGTTTCGGATCTCGTCTCGTGGACGGCACATATTCGGGCCCGCCTGGCTCCGTATGACCGGACCGCTGGGGCTGCTGGAGGCTCAGCGTTCGTTTGACGTCTCCGACACAATCAGCGTCATGCCGGAATCATTTTGGTCGACCGAGAAGCTCTCACGGGACGACGCGTCCGAACGGCGCATGTTGGACAAGCTCGCACGCGCGAGGCAGCATGGAGTAGGCACGGAGTTCGAATCGCTGGCGGAGTTTCGCACGGGGGA
>CBDUAB010000227.1:0-6032 GCA_965365045.1 uncultured Planctomycetales bacterium | reverse complement strand
TACCTGGGCACCACCGAAAAAGGTGATAACGCCGTGGCCGATTTGCATTTTCCCGGGCTGGATCCGAATGCGGCGCGTTGGCTCGCGGAGCATCGATCGATCAAGGCCGTCGGAATCGACACGCCTAGTATTGACTTTGGCCAGTCCACTCATTTCCAAAGTCATGTCACATTGTTTGAACACAACGTGCCCGCATTCGAGAATGTGACGAACTTGGATCAACTTCCCGCGGCAGGTTGCACCGTGATCGCGTTGCCCATGAAAATCGGCGGAGGCAGCGGTGGACCACTAAGGATTGTCGCGATCCTGCCGGAATCTCGGCGAAGATCTCGTTAAAGAGCATTGACTCGTACAAATCCATCCGCGTTGTCCATCTTGCCTTTTCTCTGCGGCCCTCTGCGCTCTTTGCGGCCTCTGCGTTTCAACTCTTGCGGTGATTGGCCACATGGTTTTGAGATGATTGCTAATGCGCGAATTGGAGTATCGAATTTCGTTTTGAACATTGCAACTCGTCCACACCAAATGAATTAAACGCAGAGGCCGCAAAGAGCGCAGAGGGCCGCAGAGTCAGTGTTCGTGAAGTTCGTCTACGATGCGATGCACTCCGCCGACCAGTTTAGGAACGATAAAGTTGATGAGTAGCCCTTCTAATCGTTGCACGAAATCGTCGTTTCCGGCCAGCCAGGTAAACTCGCATTCACGCAACGAACGCTGTCGATGTCGCTCACGATGCGGGGAAAGTAATTGTCGACATATCCAATGGCCGCCAATTGCTGCCAGTTCAAATCGGCCGCCGGCAAGCAAGATTTTAAGAGCACCAACTCCTGGGCGGAGATCTCTGCCGCGACTCGAGCTGCGATTGAGTCGCTGGTGACGTCCCATCCGCAGGGCAGGGGAGACGCGCTCTGGCTATCGACGTTGCGCAGGAAATCTTCGACCGCGAAGAGGCAGAGTGCCGACGACGTTTCTTTCAACCTGCCGAGCGAAGTAATGATTTCAGCGCTTCCGATTTGGTGACTCACGATTTGAGTAGTTAAACCCATCGCGTGAATACTCAACCAATGGGCCACGTCAGCCCCCAATCCCCATAGCTCGCCATGTTCCCGAATTATGTCTACGAAGGGTCCTCCTCCTACGATGACCACGTTGGTTGCGCCCGATTGCTTTGCCAACCAAATCGGCAACTGCAAGACGCTGTCTGTTTTCAATAAGCTGCCACCAAACTTGATCACGCGAAACGATGGTGCCGACATCATTTACTTACCTGTATCACCGGCCAGCACGGCCAAAGCATGTGCTGTCGCTGCCACGGAAGCTGCCGAGCCGAGCTTCTCGGTTAGCGATATGATGCTTGGCCTGTTCGCGCGTGACTCGACAACCTTACGTGCGAGAAATTCACCACTTCCGCTGACGATCACAGCCTGCGGCGGAGCTGGCAAGCGAGCGATAACGGCCTGAAGTCGCCCCTCGATCTGATCGATTTGTTTATCAGTTATTGACTGAGACAAGACCACCGCATCACGGTGATTGAATTCTTCCGCATCGGCGCAAACCATTCGGGCCAGCCGCGCGCGGGCGAATCGCTTGGTTGCCGGTCGTCCGTCCGCCGTTTCGGTGCTGGTGGGATCCTCGGTAATTGCACCTAAGATAATGTAAACATCGCCGATCGTCGCGAAGTGCTCCTGGGCGAGCGGAATGCTACGCGTTCTGTAAATCGCGGTTTGCGCGAGACCACAGAGCGGATTGCGTCGCACGCCCGTATACAGCAGCTCACCATGTTGCAACCGCTGTGTGTCCGTCGATCCGTGCGCTCGCGGCGCGCCATCGACCAACGGAATGATGTCTGTCGTCGTAGAACCGACATCAAGTAAAATCGCAGTGCCGTCGCTTGCGAAACGGCCCGCAAAGCGAGCGAGTGCATGCCAATTGGCGGCCGCCGCAAGTTGCGGAGCGCGCTGGGCGACTTGCGGCGTCACCAATCGACCGTCGCGGAGGTAAACCCGAACATGTCGACCATCGGCCGCTTCGTGAACGGCCGCCAAGATCGCCTGCACACCCTCGGCCTTGCTTTCATAACAATCGGCCAACTCACCCGTCATGGTTACGGCCACACGTTCGCAGCCGGGGCCCTCGGCAATCAACCGGCGCAGCATTTGAGATAACTGATCGGGATGTTTCCACAACGCAAAGCTCGCCGTGACTGCGTAGCCTTGGCCGTCGGCGACCTTGATGTTGGCACCGCCAATGTCGAGCGCTAACCACCGCATGATGGCTCAGTTTGAAAGCGACTAGTTACGATTGTTCCGTCCGCTCGAAATTCTAACGGGTGGCGAGGAAACCGTAAATTGAGTTTCTCCACGCCGTCGGCCGCACGCAGCATCGCGCCCGCCAGATTGCCATCGGCGCTCACCCGCAAGCCGACATAAGACGTTGTCAAGCGTGGATTGATTTCGATAACAAAATCATTGGAACCATCGTCGGCGTCGCCCAGGACGAGATCGACGCCGATGTAACCGACTGTGGATGGAAGAACGTCAGCAACTCGCCGGCCGATTGCGGTTGCCCGTCGTGTCAACGGACCTGGAGTCATGACGCTTCCACCCAAGTAGCGAAATGTGCCGTCTTCCGAGAGTCGCTGCAGGCAGGGCGCTAACACGTAGGATGACCTGGCGCCCATCAGTACCGCGACGCTGACCGCCGCGCCTGGGCAGAACTGTTCGATACAATACGGGCCAAGTGTCCAATCGAGATCTGGTACTTCGGTCCGACACTCGACGCGGCGAGCGCCATACGAACCGGCGCCGTCGTTCGGTTTGGCAACTGCTGGGAAAACCCAATCTAGCGGTAGGTCTTGTGGGGAGGTGAGTAAACGTCCAACCGAAGTCTGGATGCCCAGGGCCCGGAGTCTGGCAAGAGATTGATGTTTGTCGCTAAAGATCGTGACGAAGTCCGAGTTGGGACTTAGAAGTTCACCGCCATTTTGCTCAGCGAAGAACGTCAGACGCGAGAGATTTCCGTTAAACTCCGGCGCGATGATCAGGGACTTATCGCAGTTTTTGCATAATTCACCAAATGCTTGCGAATGGGTGCTGGGTGAATCAACCGGCGTGATGTTGAGATTATCTAGGCCTTGAAGCGACTCGAGTTCCGGCAGGATTCGCACATCGGCTAGCAGGTCGACACGGAAATTGGGAAGCCGCAGAAAATCGTTTGCCAGTGCCGTCACCATCGCGCGGCCTTCGATCAGCAAGGAACCTTGGGGGCGTGTTTGTTCAGCCGTGGTCCACAGGCCACCACCGGTTATGAATTCGTAAAGGAAAACACGCATCGGGTTAAGAATGAGGCAGCGGAGTCGAAAGGGCACTGTCAGACTAATTGGCCAGCGCCACATTGTGATTTCGGAGTAACAAGTTACGGCAATGCCGTGATTCATTGTGGCACTGTCAGGCTAAGATCGCTCCTGAATCTCAAAAGATGCCGAGCTGGTCACGGGCGTCCTCGGTCATGCGATCCGGTGTCCAGGGCGGATCCATGACGATTTTGATTTCGACTTCGTCGACCTCTTCCAGTTGGCTGACGACGTTCTTGCTGCCTGCGATCAGTTGCGGTCCGGCGGGGCAGGCGGGACTGGTCATCGTCATTTCAATGGAGACGTCTGACTTGGGTTCCGCGTCTTCCTCGCTGGCAACCGGTTCCTTTTCTTTGATGTCGATCGTATAGATCAAACCAAGATCGACAATGTTGACGAAAAGCTCCGGGTCGATAACTTTTTTCAGTTCTTCACGGACTTTGTCTTCGCTAATCGGCATGACGGAATCCTCTAGGCTTCAGTACTTATTTTGACGTAAATCACCCCGTTTTCAATCTTAGCCTCATGAACCAATGTGGCCTCGGTAGCCGGCATTGTCAGCGGGCTGCCGTCCCGTATGTCGAATTTTGCCCCGTGGCGAGGACAAGCGATCGTATGGCCGTCTAGCTGGCCTTCGCCCAGCGGGCCGCCGTCATGCGTGCAAAGGTCCTCAAGGCAATAAACCTGACCGCCTGCGTGAACAACTACCACCAGGCGGTCATCGAGTTCAAAGACTTTTTTTCCGGGATCGGGGATCTCGGATAGATCGGCGACTTTGACAAAGTCACTCACGAGGGCGTGGGTCCTTGGTGGGAGGAGGTGGCATCGGGCGAATTTACTCGTAATCTCGCACGCGGCGTGAGATGGCCAACCCTAATGCATCTCGGACGCTGTCGATTGTGATGCGGTCGAAGATCTGTTGGAAGAACCCCGAAACGATCATCCGGATCGCTTCTTGCCGAGTAAAGCCGCGACATTGTGCGTAGAAGATCATCTCATCGTTGACACGACCGGTGGTTGAGCCGTGTGTGCAACGAACGTCGTCGGCTTTGATTTCCAAGCCGGGGATCGAGTCAGCACGCGCCGCATTGGACAACAGTAAATTGTCATTCCGCTGGTAGCCGTCAGTTTTTTGAGCTTTTTTGTCGACCTTGATCATGCCGCGCCAGACGGTGCGCGATTTGTCTTGAAGCGCGGCCTTGTAAAGGAAGTCACTACGGCAGTTGGGCGCTTGATGGTGTTGCAGCGTATGGTAGGACAAATGTTGTCTACCCTCGGTGAACATCGTGCCGTTTACCTGCGACTCGGCGCGCTCGCCGATCAGCGCTACTTGCTGGTTTACTTTGGATAGCCGACTGCCGAGAGCGCCGATGGTCCATTGCAGCACGGCGTCCGTGTCGACGCGAGCCGTTTGATGCGAGAAGTGCCAAACGTTGTTGCCCCAGTCTTGCAAGCTCACGTATCGCAGCGTGGCACCGCGACCGACAAACAATTCCATGGCGCCACAGTGCAGACCGCCAGCGTCCGCCCGTGGACTGGCTGTTTCGGTCAGCAGGGTGGCTTCCGCGCCGTCTTCGAGAATAACCAAAATATGTCCGAGATCCGTGCCACCGTCACTCATTGCCGAGAGGAGGTGCAGCGGTTGTTCGACGACAACACCCCTCGGCACGTAGAGAAAACCGCCTCCGGACCAACAGGCCGCGTGCAGCGCCGCAAATCGATCGAAGTTTGGATCGACAGCTTTAGTGAGCAAATGCTTTTCGATCAAGTCGGAATGGTCTCCAACCAATCGCTCCAGGCTGCCGAACACCACGCCTTGTTCGGCCCATTTGTCTTCGAGGTGTGAGGTGACCGAACGGCTGTCAAACGAAGTGGCGTAACCACCCAACTCAACGCCCGTCGCGAGCAACGCTGGCGGAGTCTCGTCGGCTGTGGCTGTTGGTTCGCCACTGGGTAGGCCGTATTTGTCCAGCTTAAACAGTCGGATATCCGTGCGGATCCATTCCTCTTCGTTACGAGCCGGCCAGTCCATTTCCATGAACCGTGACCACGCCTGACGCCGCCGCTCGGTGAGCCAAAGAGGTTCGTTCCGCGCCTCCAGAAAGCCTTCGAAAGCTTCTTGCGAAAATCCGATTTCAGTCAAAGTGTCTATCATTGCGGTCTATCCGACGGAGCCTTCCATCTGCAATTGGATCAAGCGGTTCATTTCGACGGCATATTCCATCGGCAACTCCTTGATTAATGGCTCGATGAAGCCATTGACGATCATTGTGCTCGCTTCGGCTTCGCTCAAGCCGCGGCTCATCAAGTAGAACAGCTGTTCTTCGCCGATGCGCGAGACACTTGCTTCATGGCCGATCGACACATCTTGTTCGGCGACTTCGATGTACGGATACGTGTCACTGCGACTTTCTGGGTCGAGGATCAATGCGTCGCAGACAACGCTTGACCGCGAGTTCTTGGCGCCCTTTTCGACTTTGACCAAACCGCGGTAACTGCTGCGGCCACCGTTCTTCGAAATCGATTTCGAGATGATTTGGCCGGTGGTGTTGGGGGCGCAGTGTACAAGTTTGGCACCCGCATCCTGATGTTGTCCGGCGGATGAAAAGGCGATCGAAAGGATTTCGCCACGAGCACCCGGTTCCATCAAGTAAACCGCCGGATACTTCATCGTCAGGCGACT
>CBDUAB010000226.1:0-6046 GCA_965365045.1 uncultured Planctomycetales bacterium | reverse complement strand
AGTGGACTGGTACACCATCGGCGCGCCGGTGTACGGCATCGAGCCGCCGCCCGGCGCTGAGGTGACCGGTTTTGTTCCCGATGGGCCGCAACCTCCACCAATAATAGTGAATGACGACACGGTCCTGCTGTCGGGTGAACCGGGCACCGTCCCGATCACCTATTTTGTGCCAGGCGACAACAGTCTTGGTGACACATGGGCGGCCGTAGGTTTTGACGATGCGGCGTGGGATGTCGGTACCAACGGTGTCGGCTATGAAAACTCGGCTAACGATTTCGCCGATCTGATTACAACAACGGTCAAACCGGATGATGTGGTTGACGGTGCGGCGACAATCATGACCCGCACTGAGTTCAACGTAGCCGATCCCGCCGCAATTGATGACTTGATACTGCAGGTCAAGTATGACGACAATTACATCGCCTATCTGAACGGTACCGAAGTTGCCCGCAAGGGCATCACGGGAGCGCCCGTTTGGAACGTCGGCGCTAGCAACCGTTCCAACGGGGCGGCTGTCGAATACGAAGACGTTGACATATCAGAATTCAACGATCTGGTCGTGGCTGGTAATAACGTGCTGGCGATCCACGTTATCGTCAGCACAGTCGACGTCCTGTTCCCCGACTTTCCCATCGGCGATATGTTGCTCCTGCCTCAGGTCGTGAGCCGTGTCGTGACGATTTTGCCTCCTCCCGACCCGGAACCAGGCGGAATACTTTACTACACGACGGACGGTTCCGATCCGCGTGGGCTCGACGGTCTACCGAGTCCGTCGGCTCTCGAGCTGGCCCCAGATGATTCGATTATCATCAATGAGAACACACGGGTCATCATGCGAAGTCTCGATGACGTCGATCACGGACCAGAGTCGGGCCTCGTCACGACCGACTGGAGTGCGCCGATCACGCACAACTTTATCGTCGAATCGGGTGAGCTGACGATCACCGAAATCAATTACAATCCAGGCGATCTGACGGAAGCTGAGGAATTCATTGAGATCCTCAATACGGGTGGGGAACCGATGGACCTCACGGGTGTCGAGTTGACCAATGGCGTGACGTTTGATTTCACGACCAGTGCGATAACGACCCTCGATCCCGGCCAGTACATGCTTGTGGTAAGTGATCAGGCGGCGTTCGAATCACGTTACGGAGCGGGCCTGCCGGTTGCCGGTGCTTACGAGGGCAACCTCAGTAACGGCGGCGAGCGACTCACATTGGTCGATGGACTCAACAATACGCTCTTCTCCGTCGAGTACTCGGACGGTCGCATCTGGCCTCAAGCTGCCGACGGAACAGGTGCCACACTGGAACTCATTGATCCCGAGGGCACGCCTGCCGAGTTGTCCGACAAACATTACGTGTGGCGCGGCAGCACCGATGTGGGTGGAAGTCCGGGAACTGCCGGGGCCGATCCGATCGGGGTTGTGATTAATGAAGTGTTGGCTCACTCCGATGATCCAGATTTAGATTCCATCGAGTTGCTGAATACGACCGGCAGTCCAATCAACATCGGCGGCTGGTACTTGAGCGACGAGGGCGACAATATCCAAAAATTCCAAATTCCAGCCAACACGATGCTGGGAGCCGGTGCGTACATTGTCTTTGACGAATCGAACTTTAACATGGAAGATGACGAAAACGGATTCGCGTTAAGTAGCAGCAACGGCGATGACGTTTGGTTGACGGTCCCGGACGGCAATGGCGGCACTGCCTCATTCGTTGATGATGTTCACTTCGTCGCCTCCCTAGCTGGCGAGACGTTTGGCCGTGTACCCAACGGGTCAGGCAGCTTGGCACCGACGTTGGCACAAACCTTTGGCGGTGCTAACAGCCTTCCTCGTGTTGGGCCGCTGATTATCAGCGAGGTCAATTACAACCCGGGTACGCCCAACGCTGCCGCGTTGGCGGTCGACCCGGACCTAATTGCCGATGATCTAGAATTCGTCGAAATCCACAATCCGACGGCGTCGGCGGTGGATCTGACCGATTGGCGGCTGCGCGGCGGTGCGGATGACACGATCGCTGACGGAACGATGATCGGTGCCGGTGAAAGCGTTGTGTTGATCTCGTTTAATCCGGACGATCCCAACAATATCCTGCGGCTGGGCGCTTTCCGAGCACACTATGGCATCAACAATAGCGTGCGTCTGTTGGGAGGGTACAACGGTGAATTGAGTGACAATGGCGAGCTGGTGGAACTTCAGCGTATGACCCTTCCCGAGGCGCCCGAAACGGTGCCCGTGGCGAATGTCTCCGAAGACTTCGTGACCTACGACAACGTGGCTCCTTGGCCAACGGGCGCTAGTGGAAACGGCAGTTCTCTAAACCGTAGCGCACCGTCGCTGTTTGGAAATTCCGCGACCAGCTGGATCGCCGCGACGCCATCGCCGGGGATCGTCGCATTCGGCGACCTGCCTGGCGACTTTGACGATGACGGAGTCGTCGATGACGCGGACATCAACATCCTCTTTGGCGCCATTAGCGACGGCAATATGGCGTCGGAATTCGATTTGAACAACAGCGGAGATGTGAATCAAGATGATGTGGTATTCCTCGTCGAGAACATCATCGGGACGTCCATGGGCGACGCCAATCTGGACGGCAAAGTCGATTCCATGGACCTGAATCAAGTCGGCATCAACTGGCGGCGGATGGACGGGGCCGGTTGGGGCAACGGTGATTTCACCGGCGACGGTGCCGTGAACGCCATGGATTTGAACGTGATTGGTGTCAATTGGCGGAACGGCGCGGCAGCCGCTGCTCACGGTCGAGCACCGCGAGCGCCGTTGGCGGCAGCCGCACAACAAGCACCCGTCGCCATCGTGGATGAAGCCATTGATCAGGTCGGGACGGAAGGACGCGCGGCTGATCGAGACGCACTGTTGCCATCGGGCGATTCGCGTGTCGAGTATGGTTTTGAAGTAAAACGTTCTCGGTATGATGCGAGTAGCTTCCGGCGCGATGACGGGTTAGCTCAGGCTGAAGACGACGAGACAAAGCTCGTCGACGACCTGTTTGCCACGCTGTAATCAATCGTTCGTGAGTGCCGCACCACGAAAGCCCCAACGGGACGTCGCTGACTGATAAGCAAAACTTGCACAATAACCCCGAAGGGGTGGGCCTATGTCAGCCCAGGGTGGAGCGACGTGAGTAAAACGAACGTCGTGCAACCCTGGGTAACCTGTCAAAGAGCCCCAAAACCCCGAAGGGGTGATCCTAAAGCCGGGCGTTTGGTCTACGTATGGCGTTTCGCGATGCAACCTTAGGACCACCCCTTCGGGGTTTCTGTTTCGAAACGTTTCGCTACCCAGGGTTGCGCGATGTTTCGCTGTCGCTCACATCACTCCACCCTGGGCTGACATAGGACCACCCCTTCGGGGTTTTTTACAACATCGTTTGGCGAGTCAGAATCACGCCATCGGGGTTTACGGCTCTTTAATAACGCTTACTACCGCGGTGGTTGGCTAATGACAAATGGGCCATCATCACTTGGTTCGACGGACGTCCGCTGACCATCGGGCCAAACGACATCGATCTTCACCAAACGATGGCCATCCCCCAGCCCAAAAAACAACTCCGGCGGGGACTGCGACAAGTAGCCACCCCCGGCGGCAACCTCGGCAGTCTGCGTCGAACCATCGTCGAAGTGGGCCGTGACGCGGGATCCGATGGCTAGCGAGTTGGCGCCAATACCTCGTACGCGGACGGTGGCCAACGAGTTTGCATCGGGGTCCGCATGCTCAAATAAGTAACAAGGACCGTCGTTGGTTGTCACTATCAGCTCTGGCTGGCCATCACTATCAATGTCCGCCAGGCACGCGGAGGTGGCATCCGCCGGCACAACAATGCCGCTGGTTGCCGGAGGGACCGGTGAAAATGTGCCGTCTCCGTTGCCTGCCAGCAGCAGACCGACTCCACCGTCCGCTCGACCCGTCTCTGCTTGCGGACCGAAGAAATTCTGAGCCAGCAACAGGTCAGGCTTTCCGTCACCGTTGGCTTCACAAATCAGGAGGCCAAACGTCGGGGAAGCTTGTGCCATCGTAGGTAAAGGCAAGAACTCAAAGCGGCCATTTCCCTGGTTTCGCCAGACGCCGCTCTCAAACGAGTTGGCGGCGAAACGATGTGCCGACTCCAGCAGGGTCGGCGTGTAGATGTCCTGTAAGGATGCGACCGCGAAGTCATGAAATCGCTCGAATTTGTTTCCCAAAAACGGCATGGCATTGGTCGAGCAACTTTTGCCACGCATGGGAAACAGTGTCTCGTCTTCGAATTCCGCTTCGACCAACCGCATGCGTCCTGATTGTTCGAAGTCACCGTAATACAACAAGACCGGCTTATCGCGGCTGGCGTGATATTTCGTGTTCCAGCCAAGGTTACCGACGACATAATCCATGTCGCCATCACCGTCCAAGTCGCGTCCGGCAATGCTGTTGTACCAGCCGCTGCGATCAGCCAGACCCGCAGCCGCTGTTTGGTCCACTAGTCGCCCATTCTCATTGCGATAAAGTTTGACGGGTCCCCATTCATGTGTCACCAACAGATCGATCCAGCCGTCATCATCCGCGTCGGACCACAACGCACTCGTAACCAAACCGGTTAGTCGCAGGTCCGGAGCTAACTCGTCAGTGACATCGGTGAAACGGCCACGGTCGTTGCTTAGTAAGTGACTATTGGGTGTAAGTGGATACTTGCCCGGAATGACTCGTCCGCCAACGAATAGGTCGAGGTCTCCATCGCGGTCGAAATCAGCGGCGACGGCAGTACTGCCACTGTCGCGCAAGTCGGGTAGCGCTTCTGTCGGCGCCAATCGGAAATTGCCGTCGCCATTGTTTAGATAAAGCCGGTCTTGCAGATCATCAGCTCCGGGCTCGCATTCGACACCGCCGCTGACAACGTATAGATCGAGGTCTCCGTCACCGTCCGCATCAAATAACAGCGGAGCCATGTCTTCGCAATCGGCAGCGTCGATCCATGCCGCATCCGATTGCGGAGCAAATTGGCTGTTGCCTTGATGGACCAGCATTTGTCCCGCTTGTCCCGCGGCACCACCTATAAAAACATCGGCATCTCCGTCGCCGTCGATGTCGCCCCAAGCCATTCCGGGGCCAAGCTGTGACGACTGATGAGGCAACAACGGTTGCCGTGCATAGTCGTTGAACGGCGTTTCGCGGTGAACTACGTCAGCCAGGATCGGCAGCCGTCTAAACAGCGACCGCGGAATGTCAGGACTCACGGGAATCACTGCGGAATTATCCGGCTCGCTGACAAGATAGAATTGATCGGCGGGAATATTCGCGAAGGTTTGCACTTGGCCGCTGGGCCAGTGTACCTCCAGCCGATTAATCTGTTTGGACTGCCCGAGGCCGAAGTGGACCAAAGGCTCATTCGCGGACATGTATCCTTGTGAATTGGTCAGGTGGCGAATCTGCCGGCCAGTCGACGTTTCAACGATCGCTGTCGCGCCAATGCCCCAAGCGTTACTTGCCTTGCCCTGTAAACGAACGAGTATCCGATGCGTCCGATTGGTATGATTGCGGTAAACCCCGGCGGCTTGCTCGGCGTTGTTGACGATCAAGTCGAGATCGCCGTCGCGGTCCAGATCGGCTAGTGCGGCACCGTAACTGACTTGCTCGGCTCCCAAGCCCCACTGCTGGCCGACGCTTTCGAACCGCAGACCATCCGTATTACGAAATGCCAAGTTCGCGTCGTTTCGTTGTGGTGAATTCAACCAGATGCGAATCTTTTCTTCTTCCGAATTGGTTTGATTGGATTGACTGCGTAGATCACTATTGGTCCAATCGCGATTCATGCCGTTCGTCACAAACAGATCGCTGAAACCGTCTTCGTCGAGATCCGCGAACTTCAATGACCAGGTCCAGTCGGTGTTGGAAACGCCGGCCAAGTGGGCAATCTCCATGAAGCGACCAGTACCCGTATTGAGAAATAATGCGTTCCGCATGTATTGCCGCGGAGTGGGATACGTGAGGAACCAGCCGGCCTCGCTCATATCGCCCATCGAAGCTTTTTGCTTGTAGTGGTTGGTC
>CBDUAB010000225.1:0-6060 GCA_965365045.1 uncultured Planctomycetales bacterium | reverse complement strand
GCTCCTGCGCCACCACTATAGGCGTCTCCATGACCTGCGATACGGTCGCTAACGACACCGCCTCCGTGAAAATGGCCGTTGACCGCACCGCCGCCACTGACGCAATTTTGACAATATCCAGCGGTCGCGTGTGGAGCGTATCCGGCTACGGCTGCAGTGTTTACAGGGCCATGACCGTTGCCTGGAACCTGCGCAACGTGGACCGGATGTGCCTGCATTGGCGTCTGGTATCCAACGCCGGTTCCAATCGGCTGGTTTGCGGCATTCAACTGAGGTCGTACTGGCCGAGCGACGGCAGACGCTGCAGTTGTCGGGGACGGTCCGGTAAACATGTTATGCGCCGCAGGCATGATAGCCTGTTCATCGGGCTCGGCTGCAGCTGGAGCAGGCGGAATTTTCGGAGCAGGAATCGACGCGGCAAGATCAGATTCCTCTTGCTTGGCTAGCGGACTGCTTTTCACGTTTTCGCCAAAGTTCAGATCGTTGACGACTAACTGCACGTCCGAGACCCGGCGAGCAACGTCCAACGCGAGGTCACGTTGGTTGCTGTCAGCGACGTCTCCCATCATCCAGACGGTACCGTCTTCGACCTTAACCGTAATATGAAACCCGTGTAAGTTCTTTTGCTCTTGTTGGTAACGAAGTTTTTCGGCTACCTCGCGTGCTATCGCCGCATCGTCGCCCGAACACGTCGATGCAACAATTGCCATAGCAGCTACGAGGTACACGCCGACCATGAAACAGCGCATTGATTTCCCCCCCACGTGATGAAAAAACCGATTGGTTTTCCTGACAAGTGTCTTCGGACCGACACCACTGTCTGGGGTAGGATTTTTGCGGATTTTGCCTGCTATCCCGATCGCAGCGTGCCCGCAAACTCGACGCCAATTGCCCAATTCAAGAAAAACTTCAGGCAGACTCACCGCTGGCATGGGATCGTTGCGGCCGATTTGTTTCTACCACCGATCCGATGGTCATTGTCGCCAAAGCGCCAGCCGTGAGGATCCATTCATTTGTCTCCTGCTGAAGATTGATCAGTGTGGCGACACCGACGAGCAGGAAGAAACCAAAAAAAATCGTGCGGCAGTGCCGGCAATCGATGCTTAATCGCATCAATATAAGGCTCAAAACGCCTATCAAGCTGGCAGACAACGAGAAGGTAAATAGATCTGGGTTTTCGATCCACATGGGGGTTCTCCGGCATCCATTCCCGAGAGGTATTAACGACGACTTTGGTGTGACTTGCGAACCATGTGCCAGTCGTGGGTCAACAGACGCAAGTTCGCAATAACGGCGTACAAATAGGGCGATCTCTTTGTGGAGACAAGAATAAATCCATCAAAACGTTGAGGATTTTGCATTTTTTACAAAGATCTCTGTTCGGCATACCAATTGCAAATGGAGAACCATAGGGCGAGAAAGGGTGAGCAGGGCGGTTTGCTCTGATTCAACGCTACCAGCTAGTGAAAAAACATCTCTAACGCGATTCCTGACTTCTCTACATTGTTGGGCCGTCCGTAATTTCCTTGCGGACATTTCTTTGCGTGTCTCTTGTGTGCGATTTATCGCACAAAATGCTTGATAGCAGAGTCTCGCAGTGAAAACCAGCTTTGTTGAGCACGTCTAGAAGTGCGCCTCATCGGCGCAACGCCGGAGGTGTAAGCGGTTTATTTACACGTGCTTACGTGGGGCGGATAGGTGTGCGCTCGCCGAGCGTCACCGTTTCGGATCACGGTGCGCGCGGATTGTCGGTGGCAATTTTGTCTCCGTTGGGCACTAAGGTTGCGCGGACGTTGTCGCGCGTCGGGAGGTAGAACTTATGAGCTAGACAGCCGTGAAACTCACAGAGAAATCCTATTGTCCGACTTTAGTTGGCCATTTATGAGCCCTGCGCTCAGCGTCTGTCGTCGCATAAATAGCTTGACACGGCGCTAGGGTGAAGCGTGCGCGGATAGTAGGCAATTGATTGAGAAAAACGCCCGTTCCGAGGTGAGAGGGTGGTGTGCGCAGATTGGGCGCGTCATCTCAAAATCGCTTCGACGTGGTTGCCGTGGAATCTGCGCGCACAAAAAACGGAAGGCCGATTCACCATTTTGGTGAAACATGTCACTATTCTTGTGAGGTGCCCATAATTGCAATCTGCGTAATGGGTTACGACATGGCCGGGAGATGTTTTTCACCAAGCGACTGCCGCTGGATGATGCTAAGATTTGCGTAAGTGTAGTACGCGTAATGGTTTGGAAAGCATCGATGAATGCTTCACAAGATTGTTGATACTAGGCAGGTTTGTAAACCGAGGCGCCTTAATCGAAACTTCAAAAAATCCCTATTCCAATGGGTGTATTCGTTTTTATCTCAAACGCCCAGATTAACGGCGCGCATTTTGCCTTTTTGCTTCCCCCGGTTCGACATTTAGTTTGTCGGCATCGAATTACGCATCGAAAGGGGGGGCCAATGGGCACCGACGGTTACGAACATGCAAATGACGCTTCGCACGTGGAAAAGCTCGATCGCCGAATCAACAAGCACATCCGGCGCACACGAGTATCAAGGCGAAACAGCGTGATACCAAAGAGTTCCAATTCTCCCGGTGGAATTCGCCAACGGCGAAACAAACGTTGGGCTTGGTAACCGTCCTCTCAAACCTTTCCCTAAAAACGCTAAACCCACTGCCTTCGTAAAAAAAATCGGTCCTCCTTCGGGGGGGCCTTTTTTGATGGTGTTCAGCGAAGGGCCGCTCTTGCCTGGGCGTCTCCGAGCTCTTTCTTGAGAATGGCTTCGAGCTCGTTGATCTGTAGATTGCGATTCACGACGTTCCCCTTTTCATCAATGAGGATCATCGTAGGCACGGTGAGGATGCCCAATTCGACGGCGGGCGGGCTGTCGAGGCCTCCCTTCTCGTAGATCACCGTCCAGGGCATGCGAGATTTACGGAGGAATTCCCTAAGCTTATTCGCATCGGAATCTACGCTGATTCCGACAGGAGCGAACCCGCGCGGACCGTATTGTTTGTAAAGTTGAGTGAGACGTTGGATATCCGTCGTGCTAGCTGCCGAGTAGGTTGCCCAATACTGCAGCAGCACGAGCCGGCCCTTCAAAGCCGACGTATTGAAGCTCTTGCCATCAACGGTTCGACCCCGCAATTCAAGTGGTTTACCAACGGAAGTCAACCGGCGAACGGCGCCGGCCGCCTTCTTGCCAACAATACCGGCATTTCCCTCGTTGATGATCTTGCGATACCAAGCAATGGCTTCTTTTTCATCGCCCGCGAATTCCTTGCCGATGGCCAGGTCGAATCTCGCTTCGATTGCGTCAGCGCAATCAGGGAAGTCTTCGACAAAGCTGGTTAGCTGTTCGAGCCATGTCTCTTGAATCTTGGCAAAATCTGGCTCTTCCACGTTCAAATCTGCGGCGTAGTTTGCGTTCATAAGGCGAAAACGTACATAACCTGTGAGAGAGTCCTTTGGAGCGGCTTTGGCGAGTTCACCATGCAATGCGTCGAGGTTTTGGATGGCATTACGATATTCATCCGTTTGAGCGGCGGTCCCAAGAGTGTCTGCCAGTTGTTGCAGCCACGACGCACGTTCCGCGGGTTCGGTAGCTTTCTTGGCGAGATTTCGCTGAATGTTAGTCAAGTTCTCGTAGGCGGCTTCCTTCTCTCGAACCGTTTTTGCCTTGACAAGTGCCGCTTCTGCCTTTTCTAGCTGTTCAGCCAGTTTTTGCGTCAGTTGGCCCCGCGGAATCGCCGCGTCATCCGGTTGGCTGGGTTCCAGTAGGTTGGGCGCTTGTAGTAGATAGCTGCTGGCAGCCAAACTAGTCTGCTCGTCCATTAGGCCCACGGGCACGTCGACAGCCCGCCACGAGTCACCGATTTGGACCAAAGTTCCAATCGCGAGCTGACCGTGTTTTCCCTTGGTTTCGAGCATTGCAATGACGTTTTCGTAGACAGCCACGTCACGGGTGGATCCGTCCGTGCCAGCTGGCATGATGCCCGGACGGGTTGCCCCGAAGTGCATCCAATTTGTCTCCCGGCCGATTTTTCGTTGCGAACGGGCAAGCTGTTCAAAGCGGCGGACCGCCGTTTCTATACTTTTGCCAATTTTTTCACTACGGTTGGCCCCCAGGCCAAGTTCTCGCAATTCAGTTGGGCTCAACACAACCGTCGCAAATCGCTGTGCGTCACGGTCCCGCAGGGCCGCGATGATTTCGGCTGTCACTTCTTCGGCCGAGATCATTTTCCAAGCGTCGATTCGGCCATCTTCGTTTGCGTCCATCCCCCAGCGAAGTCCGGATAAGCCGAGCCAACGGTACTGATCGGCCTTGCCATTGAAGTCCGTGTCGAGATCACGATACGATTCAATTCCGTTGTGGTAGTAGCACCACTGGTCGACTTTGTTGTCGCCGTTTGTGTCCGCGAAACAACGCATAAGTTGTCCTGCCGGCCCGCGGACAAGCCAGCCAGAACGGCCATCAAGCTTCTCTGACTTAATGGTACAGCTTTCGATTTCAGTGGCGTTTGGACGATCAAAGGCGGCATGTCGCTGGACCGGCACCAAGCTCAATGCATCTGCCACGCTGGGAGGAGCGGCCGTCGCTATCGGACTTATCCAACCGGCTAGCGCGGTTACGAGAGTAAGCGAAAGTAATGGCATGTCATGGCGCATAGGTGAACCTTTCACATGTAATAGGGTCGATTCAGTCGGCCAGTTGCTTGGACGACGATGCTACCGTTCCGTCGTTTTCTTGTACCCGCCACGCTGTCTCGTCGGCAGCTTGGCAAGGTTAGCTTGATCCATTTATAGCGCGATGCCGATAGCAACCGAGCCCTTTGACAGGAGTTGTGGTAACCATAGAATACTCAAGTCTTTTTGGGGGTTGTAACGGCATTGCCAGCAGTCATGCTTACTTGCCAGGCTTCCGCCTCGGGCGCATAGCTCAGTTGGTTAGAGCGCGTCGCTGATAACGACGAGGTCCCAAGTTCGAATCTTGGTGCGCCCACTTTGTAGCGGATGTTGCTTGAACGAGGAAGGCTGAACGGCAGGCGATCGGCGGCAGCGAGATAGAGTCGCGAGCACAAGGCGAAGTTGGCCAAGCCACGACGGAGATAATTGCGATATCTTCCTCGTTTTCTCGATTGCCTTCAGGTTCATCTTGCCATCTGGGGACGTAGCTCAATTGGGAGAGCACCGGCTTTGCAAGCCGGGGGTTGAGGGTTCGAGCCCCTTCGTCTCCACTACCCCTTTTCGGATGATTGGTGCCCCCGTATAATTCTGGGCTTGAGCGGTATGCGGATTGGGATTTTCACCAGCGTTGACAAGTAAAACGCCGGGATGTAAGTTACTGCATTGGTTATTAGTTGGTTTCGTTACATTGCGGAATCTGAACGCATGTTCAGCGGGTTGGTTTGCACTGCGAAGCAAGCCGCTGCTCATGGGAGCGGTTGGAATCAGCTGGTTCCAAAAGATCTTTGGCAATTTGGTTGTGGTATAGATGGCATCTTATGTTTGGACGAGCGTCCAAAGCCATGAGGCCAGTCTTGTGGTTTTTTTGTCGGTGTTTCGACACGGGCGGAGAAGCGTTCGAGATCTGGATACTTGTGGTCAAGCTACTAAGGGCGCACGGGGGATGTCTTGGTATCAGAAGGCGATGAAGGGCGTGGAAGTCTGCGATAAGCCTGGGGGAGTTGACAAACGAGCTTTGATCCTAGGATGCCTGAATTGTTCCTGCGTTGAATACATAGGCGCGTGGAGGCTAACCCGGTGAACTGAAACATCTAAGTAACCGGTGGAAAATAAAGAAAAATCGATTTCCTCAGTAGCGGCGAGCGAACGGGAACTAGCCCAAACCGTGGGGGTTTTCCCCTGCGGGGTTGTAGGGCCTTCCATATGGGAGTTACAAGCAATCGACTAGCAGAACGGTTTGGAAAGACCGACCATAGAGGGTGACAGTCCCGTAAGCGACAGTTGAATTGCCTCCCGGAGGGTACCTGAGTAGGTCGGGTCACGTGGAACCCCGACTGAATCTACGGGGACCATCCCGTAAGGCTAAATACTCTCTGAT
>CBDUAB010000224.1:0-6085 GCA_965365045.1 uncultured Planctomycetales bacterium | reverse complement strand
TGCGGCGGTCACATCGACCGCCGAACGAAACCGTAGTTGGCTAACTGCGTCAGGACAACACCGACGCAGAAGTGCTTAGGGTGTATTTTCGCACGAATCTGGGCCGTATCCTCGATAGGTCGCTAGCGCAAATTCAAAAGTTGCGAGTTGGGCCATGGAAGGAAATAATCTACTGCACTCCATTCTCTCGGGTTATCCTTCGCCACTGGATCAATGCAGCCGCCACTCGGACAACACAGAGTCAATCAACTCAGATTCAGCTGCGTCGTCATCGTCGTTCATTTGTGACGTTAAATCGACAGTATGCCGCGAATTTCGCAAACCGCTGTGGACGCTTCTTAATCGAGACATGGTGTTGGCCAAAACTTCTGGTGTAATACCCGAGTCCTCAGCCGTCGATTCCGGCAATCGCAGCAGCACCGAATCGCTTGTCTCCGCAAAATCTCCCCACGCCACATCAAATACCTGGGGAACCGCAATCACTCGATTGGCAAGCGGCGCATGAGGAACTCGGTCGGGACGCGGCACTGCCGCCGCCACCCCGCCCGTGAAGCGACGCATCGACCAGATATTGAAATCGCTGCCGTCCGCGGCTCCGTCGCCATTAAAGTCGCCCTCGCCCCAAGTCTTGTAGCAAGTCTCGAATTTGTTGTCGTTCCAATGGTTAAAGTCCGAACCGTCCACAACGCCATCCAAGTTTGCGTCGCCTAACTGTGTTCCCAGGAGGGTCTCGACGAGGTGTAGCACGTCGGCCTGATCCACCGTTCCGCTTCCGTCCAAATCATAAAACGAAACCGTACTACCAACACTAATCGCGGTCGAGAGGATATCGATATCAGCGCTGGTGACTGTGCCGTCACTCGTCAAGTCACCGACAACACCGGCCAACGCGCCAAGCGTACCTGGCGAGGGCGCCGCCGCTGACCAACTTGTACTGCTGCTACCGCGGTACGTCGGCGCGCTGCGCCGCAAGCTGTCGCCGCCACCGTCGGCGGACGTTGACCATGGAGCTCGATCGTCATAAATGACTTCGTCTTCCCACAAGCGGGGAATGATTTGCGGATCACCGATCCGTTCTCCTGGACGTTGCAATTGCAGCCGTTCCAAACTGTCACTCAACTGGCCGCCAAAGCCACCCAGCAACCGAACTCCCGCGCTAATTCCATAGTGGACTCGGAAGGCTTCAATGCGGTCGACGTTCTCTAGTTTGTCGGGATTGAAAGACAGAATCACGACGGTATCGCCGCCGGCAATCATCGTCGTTGGATCGAATTCAAAGTCAACGCCGCCGCGTAAACGCCATTCCTCCAGGCTTACGGCCGCCGAGGTCGGATTGTGGATTTCGACAAACTCCAAATCATCGCTATTGATTTCCGCATAAGTCGCCAAGGCATTCGCGGACGGCAAACCCGGATGATATTGAATCTCGCTGATGACGAGCGGACCGACCCGTCCGTGCGTATTGCTACAGCCAAGCGTGTCGCGTCCCTGCGGTATCAAGCGTGAATCGTGCGCGCTCGTGCGTCCGAGCGTTTCGCCGGTTGCAACGGCGCCAAAATGCACATCGTCGACGAGCGTCGCAACCTGCCCACTGGAATCAGCGATGACCAACCACACATCGTCGCCTTCACTTCCGTTCAATGAGAAACTAGCGGACTCGGGATCGTTCGGGTCAGGATTAAACTGACTTTCGTCAAAGACCAGATACTCACCGGCCGCTAACATCGTTCCCACTGGAATCTGAAACTTGAGTAAGTTGGCGGACGAGTCGCTCAAATACCAACCGCTAATATCGATTGCCGTGGGCGATGCGTTCCACAACTCAATCGCGTCGAGCTGCTCGGGATCATCCGTGTTGGATCGTATCTCGTTAATGACGACGTCGATCGGATCGCCGCCCGCTTCTCCGGGCGAGCCACCCCACTCAGTACTTGCGCGCCAGCTATAGTATTTACTCAATTGATCCGTCGGAGCCGCCGGGTCATTTGACACCAGCGACGCACCGGCGCCGTCGGCGCTCTGCGCCCACAGCACCCCATCATCGTAGGAGAAATCGACGACCGACGAGCCGTTGGCATCGTCAACTTTGATGTTCTCACCCCCATTTGACAAACTGCCAACGAACGTGCCGGCCACGTTCAAACCCGCGCCGTAGCGGGCCTCGAAGCCGATCGGATCGTGCACAATCAATACGCGCTCACCGGGAGCCAATGATGTTACCTGACTGTCGGTAAACGCAAATGGGTCCGCAAACCCCTGCGATATGACAACGCCATTCAAATCAAGTGTCACATCCGACGACGTGTTTATCAATTCGAGGAATTCAAAGTCGTCGTTGTCCAGCGCGCTATCAACGGCCAACTCGTCCGGCGTCGGCGCCGGCGGGTTGTACATGATTTCACTAACGCGCAAGAACTCCTGCGTTTCGGTGGGATCGCCTGTATAGGTCAATGTGTCAACCAACGTGCCGTCGAGCTGGCGTAATTCAACCGTCTCACCAAAGTTCGACAAGTGACCTTGATACGATTCTTGGATAAACAAACCTTGACCGGCTGATGGCCCGCTCGTCCGCGCTCGGAAGGCGACGACATCGGGTGTTAGATAGACCGAACCGCCAACCGGAATGACTGTTCCGGGTTTGATCGTATGCTGTACACCGCCCAAGACTTGCCAATATGAAACGTCGACTGCCAGCGTGCCGTTATTGACGATCTGAATGTACTCTTGATCTTGGTCGCCGCTTTCGGGGTTGTAATCAAAGTCACCAAAGGACAGATCAACAGCACCTTCGATCTCCCTGGCGGACGCCAATACCGGCTGGATGATCATGTCACTGCTGCTGGGAGCCTGATTCAGCCCGTGAATGGCCAACACATTTTCGCCGACTTGCAACAGGCCAACATGCTGGGTGATGTCAAACGAGGCAAAACTCGCCGATGCTTCGGCTCCATTTCCATCCGCACGCGAGTTCCAGGAGGGCGTTCCCGTAAAGTTCCCGCGTGCAACTTCGACGCCATTCAGATAAGCAACAAAACCGTCGTCGATCCGCATTTGCAAAGTCAGATTGTCCAGCTCGGGAATTTCACCCAGCGTAAATGAGTGCCGCGTATAGACCGAGTTATTCTCATTCTGACCATCGCCGTTCGTATCAATCCGCATCGTTGCGGGAATGGACGGGGAGAGCAGATCAAGTCCGATAAACGGCCCGTAACCCGAGCCACGTTCATAACCAACGCCACCTGTGCCCTGCAGCCAATCTCCATCGTCGAAGCCAACCTCAAGCCAGCCGTCTGACAGTGAACCGTCGGTCGGAACCCAGGCTGTGACCGGTCCGTTCTCGTCCGTCAACGCTGTGAATTCAAAGGCCGCGTTACCCGGGATTTCGCCGCCGTTACCCACGGTCCGCGTGTCGTAGAGGAACACGCGACGCTGCGGCAGGAAAACAGATTTCACGCTATCGACTTCTTGACGAAACGTAAAACCATTGCCCCACGAGCCCCAACGCTGAAAATCCAAATCCGCGTCGTCACTCCCCGTGGCCGGATTGTCGTCGTGCGGATCCAGCAAATCGACGAATTCATCCAGCCGGTTTTCAAAATACAATTCATCAACGGGTGTTCCGGGCGGTTGCAGATACTGATCCATCAACGTCCGCACGCGACGCATGTACATCTGCCGAAATTCGGACGTGTTGAACAGCGCGGTGGTCACCGACATGTTCCCGTACGGCACGCCCGTGTCGATTTTGATGATGTCATCAAAATAGTTCTGTGACGGCGTCCACAACCGTCCAAAGCTCAAGTCGGCGTCCCACGGCAAGAATGTCCACTCTCCGGTCCGATTCGTATCGCGATAGATGTACCAATTCTTGTGACAGCAGTCGATGTTGGCGTTGATCACCATGGCTGCCAAAAAATTGACGGCGCCCGGGATGTCAATGTTGTCGAATAAAAACGCCGTGCGCTCCGCGCCTCTGAGCTGCGTCGCGCCGTCGATAAGCGCCTGAAAGTCCGAAAAGTCTTCGTTTTTGCGAGTGATCTTTTGGTTGCCAGAGGCCGAGCTGGCATTGTTATAGCCTTTGTAGAATGCACCTTCAGGATCGAGCCCAATTCGCTCAAGAAAGCGACTGTCTCCGTCTTCGACAAAATCGTAGACAGCGAAGAAGTCACCGTTTTGCTGCACACGCACGGGTTCCGCCAAATGCGTACCACCGCCCGCCAAACCCCATACATCGTAAGCGAACGTGTTACGGAACTTGCCTTTATCGGCGTAGTTCGTCAGCAAATTGATGTCCTTCATGCGACGAATATCGTCGTTCCAGCGAAAACGATGATCGCGATTAAAGTCGACGTCGTAGCTTTTCTTGGGAAAGCCGCCGCCGCGTGTCGACTGACCGTGAATATCAAAGAGAACATTGTCGTAGAACTCGCCGTCGTAATAGATCGAAGCTCGCGACCCGCTCGTCGTGTTTGCTCGGGTTGGATTCTCGATGAACCAGTGGATGATCGGCAAGTTGCTGGTTTCGACTTCCGGGTCATAGATGATCGTGCCAAAGTACTCTTCGGAATCGGTGGGCACGTCAAATACTGGAAAACGCGACTCGTTCGTCACCGTATCGGTCGCCGTCATATACCACCGAACCATCTGGCCGTCGCGCGCGAGATTTCCGGGAATAGTTGCCGTATAAATGCCGTCACCGGCGACCGCGTCATGGCCACTACCGTCGTCGACCATCGCCACGGCCGCTTCGTCTCCGTACATCACACGATAGTGAAGCGTCACGTCGGACACTGGATGAAAGGACTCGGTCACCTCGGTCGTGACGATGATCCCATCCCCATCTATCGGCAGTTCACCGCCCGCGGGCTGCGCGGCCGGACCGCTGCCAACAAGCGTTGGCAGGAGAGCTAGGTCTGCATCCGAGGCGCTGACATTCAACGCATGAATTGCCAGTACGTTTTGCCCAATGTTAAGCAGACCGACATGCGCGGAAAGGTCAATCGTCTCAGCCGTCAACACCTCTTGTTCGGATCGTGACGATGTGGCCGTGGAATCGTAGCCGGCGGACGCCGGATCAACGACGTTGCGCGAGGCCACCATTTGCCCGTTGAGGAAAGCGATGATGCCGTCGTCATAGTTTACGGTTAATTCGAGCAAGTCGTATTCCACGTCGCCACCGACTTCGAACGGCAGCCGAACGTATGCGGACGAGCTGAGGCCTTGCATGGCGGTTTGAATGTCGCCGCCCGCGTCGATCAAACCAGAAATGCTGCTTTGGCCGTCGATCGTTACGGACAAGCGTGTCGTATCCAAAGAGCCGTCTTCGCCGCCATCGGTACCGAGCGGATCGACAGCAAAGTCGATGAAGTCCCCGACTTGCACGTTGGAGATGGTCACGACTTGGCTAATGCCGGTGGTGTTCGTGCCGCTGAGCAGTATCGTGTCGACTTCGATTCCATTATGAAAGACGTGGCCGGTGACACCATTGCCACCCGCGGCAAGACCGCTTTTCTGGATCTTCCAATCGACGATCAACGAGCCGCCCGCTTCACTTACATAGCGGCGAATCGGCCAGTGAATCTGGCCCGCCTCCGAACCGTTGGGCACCATGTTTTGGATGCCAATCAAAGTGTGCGGCGGATTGCCGTTCGGCCAGTCCCAGACGACACCGGCGTAATAATTGTCCGGAAACTGCCGAAAGTCAGCTGCCGAATAGGTGCCGTTACCATCGGTTGACTTGTTGTAATAACCGTACGACCAATTGTTTTCACCCTGTGTTCCCGAGTTTGACCAATCGCCCCAGGAATCAGCGATTTGTGTCACCGGCAAGTTGCTGCTGTCTTCGTAGCCAAGACCTAGCGTGGCGTCAAACCAACCCGCGCCAGCATCGTTAAAGCTTAAGTCTTGCCACACACCATCAATGCTCGCGTCGGTGGGCACGTGGACGCGGGCTGTTGTGCTCGTCGTTACAAACTCGGTACGCTCCACGGACAACGGTGTGAATGTTTGCTCCAAAAACAATGGCCCGACGTCTGCTGAACCGACACCGTTGAACTCATTGGGTGTCGGCACGACGAAATACCGT
>CBDUAB010000223.1:0-6087 GCA_965365045.1 uncultured Planctomycetales bacterium | reverse complement strand
GTCGGCGAAGACCAAGTGCAGCATATCGAAGTCACTCGTGATCTGGCCCGCAGCTTCAATCACCATTTCGGCGAAACTTTTGTCATGCCGGAGTCTAAAATCCTCAAAACGGCCGCCAAAGTCCCCGGCACGGATGGCGAGAAGATGTCCAAGAGCTACGACAACACACTAGCGGTTTTTGACGAGCCAAAGGTTCAACGCAAGCAGATCATGCGTATCCAAACCGACTCTCGCCCAATGGAAGAACCCAAGGATCCCGATACCGATCACCTTTACCAACTCTATTCACTGTTTGTCGATGATGCAGAACGCGAGGCCATGGCGGCGGTGTACCGCCAGGGTGGATTCGGGTACGGTGAAATCAAGAAGCAATTGGCCGACGCGGCCGAAACATATTTTGCCGAAGCCCGCGCTCGACGTGAGGATCTGGCCAGCGATTCCAATCGTGTATATGAAATCTTGGCGGACGGTGCCTCGCGTGCTCGGCGCAAGGCAGGCAACGTACTTAGGCGTGCGCAAGCTGCTTGCGGCATGACGAGGAAAAGTGATCCCGAAATCCTTTAGGAACGTATCGGCATGAATCCTCTCGGTGTCGGAACACACATCGTGGAATGCCTACGAATCGCACAATTGATTGAGCGGCATGGCGAGCTATTCTTGCGCCGCGTGTTCACTCCCCGAGAGATTGAGTATTGCAGCTCACGTCGCCTCGTAACGCAACAGTACGCCGCACAATGGGCGGCAAAAGAAGCGGTCCTCAAAGCGATGGGAACCGGCTTCACCGGCGGCATTTCGTGGCGTGACATAGAAATTCGCCCTGAGGGGGGCATCCGACACACGGTGGCGATGGGTGGGTCGGCGCGTGACATTTGCGCTTCGCAACGCATCGTCCAAATGCTGATCAGCATGTCGCACTGCCGCACACATGCCACGGCTTACGCCATTGCTTTGGGCGAATGAATTCGTGAAGATGTGCAGCTTAGCTCATAAGGAATGCAAGTGGCAAATAAGCCCTGGTATCACGAAGGTCTTCGCTTTGAATGCACGCAATGTGGTGATTGCTGCACCGGCGCGCCTGGCTTTGTTTGGGTCAACAAAGAAGAAATCGCTGCGCTGGCCGAGGCAATCGGAGAAAAAGACGTTGATTACTTCGAAGACCAACACATCCGTCGCATCGGAATTCGTAAAAGCTTAAGGGAATTCTCCAACGGTGACTGCGTGTTCTTTGACGGTGAAGCTCGCAAGTGCACGGTGTACGATGCGCGCCCGCGTCAGTGCCGCACATGGCCATTTTGGGATTCGAATCTGAAGTCGGCCAAATCTTGGCAAAAAACCTGTGAAGTTTGTCCCGGAAGCGGTAAAGGTGAGCTTTATCACCTCGAGGACATCGAGAAACATCGCAAGGTCTTTCGAGTTTAGCATCGTTCTCGGCAATCGAACGGTACGCCCGTCCGGATGACTAACCGACGTATTTTGCGGATGACGTAGACTCTGCGGGATACGCCGCGTACCATGACGTGAACTGCGATGGATGCGCGTACGTAACAAGATCGGTTGGCGTCTCCTTTCTCGGACGCATGCCAGCAACGGTTACGAACCAACTCGGCCACCGGAGGCGCGCCATGATGACAGCAAAGGATGCGAAACTGATGCGGTGTTCACAACGACACGTACAGTTAGACAATAAACGGCACCGGGACCACCCTCGGCCGCATGCCCTCATATCGACAAAGTTTTGCGCGGTACTGTTCTTGTTTTTCGCCGCTTTTTCTTCTGGCTTGTCGGCCGGCGTGCAAATTCAAGAAATCACGACTGTGGCCGGTCATCCCATCGGCGTGGGCACGCTCGTCTGTACGTTTGACGCTGCTGACGTTGCCTTGCAGGAAAGCAATGCAATATTCCTTTCGGACGCCGAAGGACGTGTCTGTTTCTCGGCATGGTCCGAACCAATTATCGGTCGAGCGTTGCAGTTGTTTGTCGGCAACACATTATCACTTAGCGGCAAACGGCTCACGGCACATTTTCTTTTCACTGGCGATTCACCACTTCATCTGACAGTAACCGGGACCGATACAACCGCACTAACAGCCAATGTGGAACACGGCGGGCCGCACGGACGCATGATGACGAAGTGGTGGCGGACGTATCAAGCTCAAGCGCGTCGTCGGCAGCAGCACGAAGGTTTGGCATACGTTGACACGTTCTTGGTTCACACACTCGCGCGACAGCTTGGCCTATCGCCCAGTGCTATGGCGAAAAATACAAAGTGGAAACCAAAACAAGCATTTGAGCTTCTCATTGGTTCGCCTGGCTTGCGGACGCAAGCCCTCATCGATGTGATTAATTCGCCGAGAGACGATACGGAGTCCGCATTCCCGTTGCCACGCGAAATCCCATGGCAACGATTCTCGCTTGCCGGCGTAACGGACGAGACCGTTGATGTCGAACCCATCGCTCACTATGTGCCCGAGGAATGTTTTTACATACGGTTTGGCAGTTTTTCCAATTACTACTGGTTAACGAAAACGGCGGAAGCGCGCGATGCCGACTTCAAGCAATTGTTGGCACCGATCTCTTCCAATGGTCAAGCCGAGCGAATTCAGAACCAATTGGGTATCCAAGAGTTGCCATTTGCCGAGTTATTTGGCGACAAAATCATCAATGATATTGCTATTATCGGAAAAGATCTCTTCCTTCAAGACGGCGCGGCAATCGGCGCTGTGTTTCAATCCAACAGCCGCTTGCTGTCAACCGGCATGCACCAATTGCGCAAGGGCATTCGCGATGACAATGCAGCGCGTGGCGCCGAGCTTTCCGAAATCACGATTCAAGGCGAACAAGTCTCGTTGTTGTCGACACCTGACAACCGTGTGCGTTCTTTCTATACGCAACGTGACGGTTTTCATCTGGTTACAAATTGCCGCGCGATTGTCGAGTCATTTTGGGCAATAAAGGACGGACAAGGCGCGCTCGCCAAGAATGATGAGTTCCGCTTCGCGCACCAACAACTACTGAACGAAAAAGAGCAATCAGACGACCAAAAGACCATCGTCTTTGCGTACGTGCCCAGGGAATGTCTGGAAAAGCTGGCTGGCCCTCAGTACCAAATCGAATTGTGGCGACGCATGCGTTCCGTGGCAGAATTGCAGGCGTTCGAATTGGCTCAACAGTTGGAGCGACATCAACTCAATCTGGGTTGGCCATTGCGGGAATCCGTCGACCACAACGATATCCTTGGGCGCATCATCACTCAGGGAGTACTCCCTGAGGACTTTCAACAAACAATCGGCAGCGGCGCCATCATCAATCACGATCACTTGCCGATTGATTCAGCGCGAGGTGCGCGAGGGACCTTTTTGCCGATACCGGACGTTACGATTTCCAACGTGACCGATGCGGAACGGCGCCGGTACGAAGAATTCGCCAACTACCTTCTCGCGCGCACGCCAGCATTGGCACCCATTGCGGCAACGTTACACCGTACATCGGCGGACCAAGGTGTGGAGAAACTGGCGTTTCAAATTCAGGTTGCGCCGTTCGACAGGACAAAGTACGGTTTTCTGCGATTCTTTGTCGGCGATCCTACTCGAGAACATCTGGTTGCTCCGGCGCAAGAATTCGCCTCACTGAGTCTCATCACGCGCGACATAACAGGGCGCGGGTCGGCGCGTGACGATTACACTCTGGTCACGCTCGCCAACCAACCGCTCAACGAAGCCGCTGCGCGGAGAAGTCTGATCCGTCAAATTGGCAAATGGAAGGCGTATCCGGCGTATTGTGTTTCGACCCTGAGCCTGCAGCGTTTTCCGATCATTGGCGCCGTCGCCAACGAAACGGTCCAGCAGAGCAACGGACTCCAACGGTTGCCATTTGGACTTTGGCGCCGGCCCGGTTTCGACTTGACTGCGATCTCGTTCCATCCAGACCTACTGCACGAGCTGCCGCCAGAGTTTCGTGTTTTCGAAGCTCCCGAGCCCGCTCACATTCGCTTGCAGTTCGGCAACATTTCTACTTCGAAACTGGCGCCAGCATTTCAGGATTTCATCCGCCAAACATCACGGCGACGTTCATTCCAAAATGCGGCCATGCTGAATTCGATAAGTCAACAGCTCGACACCGAGCCCGGCGATTCGTGGCAAATCGCGCGCAACTTACTTGATGCGCCCTTGCGCTGTCCCCTCGAGGGAACGTATCAATTGACAAACACGTCGCCGCGACCACGGTGGATGTCGACTGCGTGGCATCAAGACACAAAAGCAGCGCAAGACAATGACCCAATTCGATGGCTCCGGCGACTCGACACAAGTGTGGCGTTCTATTCGAATCGTATCGTCTGCCAAGGTGAGATTGAGATGCAGACCGAAGCGCCAGCAAAGGCCGAGGGTAATGGAAAATCGATCTTCGATCTATTTCGCAAGCCGTAGCTGAAACTAGGAAACCAGTTCCAGCTCGTTGCCAAAGTGGCGAACCGTCTCTTCCGGGTTGAGATTAAAGATCGTTCGTCCGTCCGTAGTCCAAGTGCCATCATCGCAACGAAAAACCGAGGTCGCCGCGCGCAGGTTACCGACTGCTTCGACGTCTTCCATTCCGCCGCCGGGAATCGCCTCAAAGCTTATCGTGACGGCAACGAACGCACGTAACCCACCATTTTGCCGGTCGCGCGCGAAAACGACGTCGTTGTCGAAGTCACAATCCACCCATTTCAATCCTCGCGGCCGTCCACTGTTAGACGCCGCCGTGACGAAATGCGCCTCAAGCCACTCGCGACGCAGGTGAAAAAGATCATAAGCTTCGCGCAGTTGCAAACGCCGCTTGCGCAACGCAACTTTGCCTAACATTTTCGCGATCAAAAAAGCGATACTACTGACGATACAAATCAGCAGCAATCCATTTGTCCACGTCATGACACCCCGCCCCCCATGATACGACGGATGACCAACTACCTCAGCTCATGTTCCCAATTCTAACGTCAGCCCCTTTCAAGTAGCAAGTTGTTTGTCGACGACATTCGCGAATTACGCGTTCCTCACCGCCCCCCCGCTGTTCGTATTTGCCCCTACCTCATATGCTGCGCAGGCCGATTTACGCGAATTTCCATCACATCCAGCTATAACAGAATTGAAAGCGCGTGCAACGGAGCGCACGATTTCCGCAGCTCGCCATCTAGGTATTGAATATGGCTATCCTCGGAGCCCATATGTCCATCGCGGGCGGTTATCACAAGGCCGTTCGCACCGCCCACGAATGCAAATGCGACTGCGTTCAGCTTTTTACCAAGAACAATAATCAATGGCGCGCGAAACCAATCACCGACGAGGATGTACAGCTGTTTCGAGACGCCATCGAAGAGCACAGAATATCACACTCAGTCTCCCATAGCTCCTATTTGCTCAACCTTGCCAGCCCGGACGACGAATTGTGGAAGAAATCCATCGATGGTTTTGTCGTCGAATTGCAACGAGCGGAATTGTTAGGTATCCCCTTCGTTGTTATCCATCCCGGTTCTTACACCACCAGCAGCGAGACGGCCGGTATTAAACGGATTATCCGGGCACTGAACGACGTGCACCGTCAGACGTCTGGCGCCGCACAATGTTTATTGGAAACGACGGCCGGGCAGGGCTCAAACCTTGGATGGCGCTTTGAACATTTAGCAGACATGATCGACGGCGTAAGGGAGCCCGATCGCGTCGGCATTTGTCTTGACACCTGCCACATATTTGCGGCCGGATATCCGCTCGGGACGGAACGGGATTTTCGTGCCACGATGGCAGCCTTGAACAAAACGGTGGGAATCAAAAAAGTCAAAGCGATTCATTTGAATGACAGCAAGCGTGAACTTGGCGCGCGAGTCGACCGGCACGACCACATCGGTCGCGGTAAGATGGGCCTAGCACCGTTTCGATTCCTTCTGAATGATCGTCGTTTTCACAGGATACCGATGTACTTGGAAACTCCCAAAGGCCAAGAAAACGGCGTGGAGCTAGACGTCATCAACCTGCGACGCTTGCGGCGACTGGTACGGAAAAAGAAATGAGGATCTCTCGAGTCGCTCAGGCTCGCACCTTGCATGTTTCATCTGCTGGC
>CBDUAB010000222.1:0-6115 GCA_965365045.1 uncultured Planctomycetales bacterium | reverse complement strand
GGGTGAGTTAGTGGCCGTTTTGAAGAAGTGTGCGGTCGGGTTCCTGCAGCCGAAGCGCAACTTCATTGGGCGTTAACCGGTAGCCGCAAGGTGCCCGTCACCCTGACTTGTGGTTCCATCCGTAAACTTTACTTGTCTTACCACGAAATCCAGCTTTGTGAAGCGTGATTTCTTCTACTCGCCCATTGTTCATGGGTTAGACTTCCTCGCGGGGAAAGCACGTTGAGCACGCGACGGGTTGAGAAACTATCCCACTTGGCGATTTCCCGCCTAGATGTGCGTCAGCACATTTGAACCATATTACCAGGAATCCGTGATTTGCGTCAGCGACGGCATTGGCCGCGTCAATCGTGAATCCGGAAGCGTTTGGGCATGGACCGGCCCACGGTCGTCCGCGTGACGGCCGCACGATGTGAACTCACTTTTGTGGTTGTGTCCATGTTGGAAGAACGTGATTCAAAAGTCGATCTCCTTGCGCTCGGTTTGTGTGTCGTTGCCGTTTTTCTGACGGTGTCGCTACTCAGCCATGATGCCGCGGATCCCCCGGTTGAATTGGTATCGCCATTCAATCGGCTTTATCAAATGGATACGGCAGTCTATCCGGCGTTGGATCAACCAGCCAATTCCTGCGGGCGGTGGGGCGCATTGGCATCCGCGCTGCTACTCGACGCGTTTGGCTATGCAGCGTTCGTCGTTGTAGGTTCGCTATCCGTAGCTGCCGTTCTCCTACTGTTGCGGCGAAATATTGATTCATTGTTTGTACGTGCCGTGGGCTGGACCGCGGCGTTGGTGGGATTGACGACATTGATGTCGATGCTCTTGCCCTGGTCCCCCGAGGGGACACTGATGGGGGCTGGCGGCCATCTGGGCGCGTTGGGCGCCGGGTTGCTGGAATTTCATTTCGCACGCGCCGGAGGATTCATATTGGCAGCGAGCCTGTTGGTCGGTGGCACGTTGCTGAGTACGGATTACGTCCTGCTGCGTGGGGCCATGGTCGTGGGTACATTGCTGATCACGGTATCCGCTCGCAGCGGTCGCGCCAAACGTCCGCGTTCAGTGGCAATGGCTAAACATGATGCCGGTGAAGAGCAAAGTCTCGCCTCGCGTTTGCGGGACAAGACCGAGGATGCTGACGAGTTGGATGAGTACGACGAGGACGAAGGCGAAGAAGAAACTGAAACCGATGAATACGAAGACGTTGAATACGAAGAGGAAGATGGTGACGAAGAAGAGGAGGAAGAAACGTCGCAGCCGGAAATAGCAGTTTCCAAAAACAGCAAGAAGCCTCTGTCCGTCTCCGGTAGGCCGCCGACGCCTATCATGCCACGCAAGATGGACCGCCGGAGCCGCTTGGCGGCGTTGCGTATTCACAAGGCTTCTGACTCTGAGGAAGATCGTGAAGAAGTGATGAGTCGCTTGGACGAAGCCGCTGAGCGCGACGATCATGTCGAATATGATTTGCCAAGTCGCGATTTACTGACAGAAGCGACCGAATTCTCGTACGAAAACCAGGAGAAGGAAGTTCTCCGCAAGGCGAAAGTTCTGAATGAGACTTTCAAGAGTTTCGGGTTCGACGTCCGCGTCATCGACATCGAGATGGGACCCGTTATCGCCCAGTATGAAGTCGAACTCGAAGCAGGTTTGCGCTTGTCCAGGATTACCGGTCTGGCCGACGATCTGGCTATCGCCTTGCGGGTACCCAGCGTTCGCATCGTAGCACCCATTCCCGGCAAGAATACAGTCGGCATCGAAGTGCCCAACTCCGACCGGCAACTTGTCCGTCTACGCGAAGTGATGGAAAAGACCAACGGAAAGGTCAAGAAAATGGATATCCCATTGTTCTTGGGCAAGGATGTTTCGGGCAATCCGCTCACCGTTGACCTGTCGACTTTGCCTCACCTGTTGATCGCCGGCCGCACGGGAACGGGTAAATCCGTCTGCTTGAATGCGATCATCACGTCTATCTTGATGACACGTCGACCAGACGAAGTGCGCATGCTAATGATCGATCCCAAGATGGTCGAACTGAGCGGATATGGTTCCCTGCCGCATCTGATGCATCCGGTCGTGACGGACATGCGCAAAGCCGAAGCCATCTTGGCGTGGGCTGTTGAGAAAATGGAAGAGCGTTACGAGCTATTGGCTCGCGCCGGCGTTCGCCACATGAAGAGCTACAATGGTTTGAGCGAAGAAGAAATCATGGCGCGGTTGGAGCCGGAGAGCGAGGAGGAGCGCAAAGCGATTCCGCTGAACATGCCATACATTGTTGTCGTCGCCGACGAAATAGCCGATCTCATGATGACCGCTGGCAAGGAAGTTCAAACCCACATTATTCGCCTGGCACAAAAGAGCCGTGCCGTTGGCATCCATCTGATTCTGGCCACCCAAAAGCCAACTGTCGATGTCATCACCGGCCTGATCAAATCGAACTTGCCCGCGCGCATCGCTTTCCAGGTCGCCAGCCGTACGGACAGTCGCGTTGTTTTGGATGAAATGGGGGCCGACAAACTACTTGGCAACGGCGACATGCTGTTTTTGTCGCCCGGCACGAGCACATTGATGCGTGGTCAGGGAACTTACCTATCGGACGAGGAGATCAATGCCGTCGTCGATGAATGCAGCACGGGCGAGCAGAATTTCGTCAAGGAACTCGTGCAGCTCAAAGTCGACGACGGCGAAGATAGTGGTGGCGGCAAATTGAAGGACCGAGATAAGTTGTACGAAGAAGCAGTCGAAGTTGTCATTCGCGAGGGCCGCGGCAGTATTTCGTTGTTGCAGCGTGCGCTCGGTATTGGTTACGGTCGTGCTGCCCGGCTGGTCGACTTCATGTCGGAAGATGGCATCGTCGGGCCGTATGCGGGATCAAAGACGCGCGAAGTCGTCATGACAATGGAAGACTGGCAGCGATTGAAAAATGCTGTGAATCAGCATTCTTCCGCCGAACCCGCCGATGAAGCGGCGGACGAAGAGGAGTGGTCTGACGGTGGGCTGGAGAACGCCGACAAGATTGACCGCGGAGACCTCCAAGACGTCGACGAAGATGAAGGCGAAGACAATGGATCCCATGACGAATTCGACGTGGCAACATTACCACTTCGTGCGGCAACGGAACCGGCCAAACCTGTTTTAGGTGCAACTGCCGAGGCGGACGAAGACGACGGCGAAGAAGCATATGAAGAGGAGGACGAAGGCGAGGACGTCGAAGAAGAGGAAGATCAGGCTGATTTGGCCGCGGAGCATGACGAAGAAGACGAAGACGTTGACGTAGGCGACGTGGAAGAGGATGAAGCGGCGGACGGAGCCGATGAATGCGAGTACGAAGAAATCGAGGTCGAGGTCGACGAAGTCGAAGCAGAAGGCGAGGATGTTGAATACGTAGAAGTCGACGATGAGGCTCCCGACGAGGAGTACGAATATGAATACGAAGACGTCGACGACGAGTACGAAGAGGAGGATCTCGAAGCCGAGACAGCGTAAGCAACGTGGTGCCGACGACCTTCGATGTCAGTTGTCGTCCTCATTTCGTAGTGGTGTCATCCTGAGGGAGCGACAGCGACCGAAGGATCTACCAAAAGCGGCGGAGTCGCGTGTGCGGACTTAAATTGTGTTGTCACCCGCTGTCGCGAGTCATTGGTGGGACTGCGATGTTTTGGCCTGTGCTTTGGAGTGCGATCGGCAAGTATTTACATGTTGTGACGCAAAGTGGCGTGTCCAACGAGTTTCCACAAGATGGCGACCGATCTCGCACGAACCTTTCCCAGACGTCCGTGTCGGTATCCTCAATCTTCTGCAAATTACATTCCGGCACCAGCGCGGATCGTAGCGGCATTTCACCAAGTTGACAAAATCCGCCATTCGGAATAAGCTTGTCGAACGTCAAACCACCATTGGATAACTGCTTACGACCATGATGCGAGCTGATTTCAAACCGTTCCCTCTTATTCACGATCCGAGATTAATCGTCGTCGTCGTCGGCGTCATTATTAGCAAGGAGACGCGGCCTTGAGGGCATCGAACGGTATAACCGATCATCACAGCCCTGAGGCTCGCGGGTCTCAGGGTTTTTTTGTGATTTGTCTCCTAGTTTTGGGAATCCGCCCTGTCGAGATTCTTGTTTTCTACGTAACGTCGCGCATCGATCCAATTATCCATCGATCGACGGACGACGCACTTAATGACCATAATCACTCTACACACGTAACCTCGCGAAAATCAGACCGATGCGAAAAATCCAGATCTACGACACGACATTACGCGACGGCAGTCAAGGCGAGGGTGTCAGTTTTTCGTTGTACGACAAACTGCTGATCGCCCAGCGACTCGACGAGATGGGTTTCGATTTCATTGAGGGTGGATATCCGCTCAGCAACGAAAAAGATGCCGAGTTTTTCAAACGCGCCAAAAAGCTCAATCTGCGTCACTCACTGTTGTGTGCCTTTGGGATGACACGCCGCAGCAGTGTCAAGGTGGATACGGATCCCGGTATGCAGGCTTTGCTTGCATCCGAAGCACCTGTCATCACAATCGTGGGTAAGACTTGGGACTTTCACGTCACCGATGTCCTCCGCGTTACGCTCGAAGAAAACCTCGAGATGATCGCCGATACGATCGGCTACTTTCGCGCCAAAGGGCGTCGCGTGATCTACGACGCCGAGCATTTCTTTGACGGGTGGAAAGCGAACCCGGACTACGCCGCCCAGACGATTCAGGCGGCGGCCAGCGCTGGCGCGGAATTGGTGGCGTGTTGTGACACGAATGGCGGTACCATGCCCAACGAAATCGCCGAGATCACGACAGCAGCCGGCGGGGCACTTGGCAAATACGATGCAACGGTCGGCATTCACTGCCACAACGACTGTGAATTGGCCATCGCGAATTCTCTGGCTGCCGTGGACGCTGGTGCGGTGCAAGTGCAGGGGACTATCAACGGCGTCGGTGAACGCTGTGGCAACGCCGATTTGATTTCCGTGGTTGCAAATCTGGGAGTTAAACGAGAGGGTTTTGAGGTCCTGAACGGCAAAGATTTGCGTCATTTGACAGAATTGTCTCGCTTCGTGTACGAGACGGCAAATATGCACTTACGTCCCGCTCAGCCCTTCGTCGGCCAAAGCGCATTCGCGCACAAAGGTGGCATGCACGTGCACGCCGTGGCGCGAGCTGCCAATAGTTACGAACATATTGAACCGGAGTTGGTGGGCAACGAACGACGCATACTGGTCAGCGAATTGTCCGGTCGCTCGAATATCGTCGCGTTAACAACCAAACACAACGTACAAAATGATCCCAAGCTGATGAACACGATTTTACGGCGGGTCGTTGAATTGGAGAACGAAGGCTATCAATTCGAGGCAGCCGGTGCCTCTTTCGATCTACTCGTCAAACGCTGCGCCGGAACGTACGAACCTCGGTTCGAATTGCTCAAATACCACATCGACGTCGAGAAAGTGATCAATGGCGAAGGAAAACTGTTGACCGAGGCCACGATCAAATTACGCATTGGCGACAAGACCTACCATGAGGTGGCCGAAGGTGATGGCCCGGTGAATGCATTGGACGCGGCGCTGAGGAAATCGCTCCGGGACAGTTTTCCCAACTTGGCGAAAATGCGTCTGATCGACTACAAAGTTCGTGTCGTCAACGAAGAGGCCGGCACGGCTGCGCGCATCCGCGTTTACATCGAGAGTGCCGACGACAAGGACGTTTGGGGCACGGTTGGCGTCAGCGAGAACATCATTGAAGCCAGTTGGATGGCGCTGGTCGACTCGGTGGAATACAAATTGAACAAGGACGAGTTAAACTAACCATGACAAGCGAGTTCTCTTTCGACGGACTTCCGAATCGATTCGACTTTACCGAGGCACAACAGCGCATCTATTCCCGGTGGGAAGAGCAAGGCTACTTCCACAGCGAACCAGACCCGCAGCGCGAGCCGTACACGATAGTCATTCCCCCGCCCAACGTCACGGGCGCTTTGCATTTGGGCCATGCACTGAACAATTCGCTGCAAGACATCATGGTGCGCTTCCGCCGCATGCAGGGGTTTAACGTACTTTGGATGCCCGGCACCGATCATGCCGGGATCGCCACGCAAGCAGTTGTTGAAAAACGAATCCGC
>CBDUAB010000221.1:0-6145 GCA_965365045.1 uncultured Planctomycetales bacterium | reverse complement strand
GTCGTACCCGTCTTCTTCTTGTGACGATGCGGATGGTGCTGGAGCGTAGATGGAACCGTCGGGACCAATCAAATACTCCCTTCCTAGCAAAGACCGCCGCGAGGAAATCTGGGCGCGAATCGTTACCACAGCCGGCGTGGTGGACTCCGCGGCGTAGCGAAATGCGCTAGAAAGCGCTTTCGCATAGCCGACGGCGCTATCTTGTCCCTCAACGCTCGGCGCCAATGTTGTCGCAGCCAAAGTCAGGATAGCTGCACGTGTCAGGAGACTCTTCTGTTTACGCAAATTCATCAGCATGAATTACGCTCCGAGCTTGTGGATTTTTCAGTTTTGGACCTTGGATTGGCACGCCCAGAGCCTAGGGTAACGGGCTTGGAAGCGACCACTTCGCATCTGGTCCTCATAATTAGCGCTTTCGCGCCATACCTCTTAATTTAATCAACAAAGAGCACGGCGCGCACAACCATACGACAAGTTTGTTGTCGGCTTTTTGATGTCTTCTTCATTGAATGTGGTTCCGGTGACGGGTTAGTTTGCGACATTGTCGCAATCTGACCGACCCGACGCCCATCAAAAGGTCGCGGAACTTGACAAAACCCCTTGTCGTTTATAGACTTATGGTCAACTAGTTTTTTAATTGCGCCGGACGCGAATCGTTCATATCGATTTCGTTCGAGGTGTGATTCAGCGTTGTCCGGGATCGTGCGCTAAATGATTGGGCACGATCCCAGCCAACGAGTGATGAGCGGCCTCTCCGTTGCCGGCGGTTTTTTGCCTATTTCCAGATAGGTAGATGAGGTCGCAGATGGCAAAATCGGCGCGGCCCAGTGAGAGTGGGCCTTTCCGTGATCGCGAAGCTCTTCTTGATGCGTGTGAGCAGAAGGTCGATTACAAATTTCAGGACCGTGCGCTGCTAACAGCCGCGTTGACCCACGCTTCGGGCGCCAAGCATCGCCTGGCGTCAAATGAGCGTCTGGAATTCCTCGGCGATGCGATTCTAGGGATGGTGGTGTGCGAACGGCTATTCCATTCGTACCCGGAATTCCTCGAAGGAGATCTGACCCGGATAAAATCGGTCGTCGTTAGTCGCCAGACGTGCGCCCAGATAAGTGCGGACTTGCGCTTGGATGAATGCCTTCTGCTGGGTAAAGGAATGGCTATCCATCGGACCGTTCCAAATTCACTGTTGGCCGACGTGTTTGAATCACTCGTTGCCGCAATCTACCTCGATGGAGGTTCGGAGCCGGCGACGAAATTCATCGATCGTCACGTTGTGGATTACATCGACGGAGTTGTCACTGGCGACGGGGGTGAAAATCACAAGTCACAACTTCAGCATTACATCCAACGCGAGTTCGGCCGCACGCCTACTTATACGTTGATCGACCAAAAAGGTCCGGACCATAGCAAGTCATTCAAAGTCGCCGCTCAGGTTGGCAAGCGACTATTCGAGCCCGCTTGGGGACGTAGCAAAAAGGAAGCGGAACAGAGTGCCGCGAAGAAGGCGATCGAGTTTTTGGCGGAAGGAAAAATCACGGAAGAAGATATTGAATCATGAGTGTCTCTTGTGTTGCCTTGCTCTCGGGCGGGCTCGACAGCATGCTGGCTATCCGGATCCTGCAGGAGCAAGGAATCCACATCGAAGCTTTGAACTTCCAAACCATGTTTACCTGTTGTCGTGATGATGCGGGGCAAGCGGCCAGAGACTTGGGAGTCCGCCTCACCGTCCTTTCCGCCGAGGATGATTATCTGGACATCGTGCGACGTCCGAAATTCGGATACGGCCGCGGCGCGAATCCCTGCGTGGATTGTCGCATATACATGTTTGAGCGCGCGCGCAAATTCATGGATCAAGTGGGAGCCAAATTCATTATTAGTGGCGAAGTCATTGGTCAACGCCCTATGAGCCAAAAGCGCAATGACCTGGACATCATAGCGCGCCAAGCAGAATTACAAGACCTCTTGCTAAGGCCGTTGTGTGCCCAATTGCAACATCCCACGTTACCGGAGCGCGCGGGTTGGGTCGATCGTTCTCGGCTCTTTGGTTTTACGGGGCGCAGTCGCAAGGGACTCATCGCGCTGGCGCGCCAATTTGGATTCAAAAACATCCCAACTCCTTCCACGGGATGTGCACTGACCGAGCAGTTATTCTCGAATAAGGTTTACGATTTGATCCGTCTCGATCCGGAAAGCCAAAGCTGGGACTTCGAGCTACTTCGTTACGGTCGTCATTATCGCCTTGACGCCACTTGTAAAGTGATCGTCGGACGCAGTGCTGAAGACAATGCGGGTATCGAGTTATTGCACGAGCGCGCACCAGCCGGCCGGTCGGCCCTGTTGCTGCCGCACGGCTTTCCCGGGCCGGCGACTTTATTGATTGGCCGCGTTACTGAATCGACGTTGGACGCAGCCGGCGCTATGCTGCTTCGGCACACACGCGAGAATGGATCCGGCGAGATGACTGTCCGAGTCGTACGTGACGGAATTTCGAGCATTCGACCGATTCAAAATAACGATGCAGTCCAAGCGATCGAGCCAATTACAGCTCGACGTCAACCCAAACCAGCCGATGATCTGATATCTTAATCAGTTCGTGGCCTTCCTCCGACGCTGATGGCCAAAAGACGCCGGTGTCTTTGATTGATAATTGTCGAGATGGCAGTACGTAATCAAGGCGTAGATTTCCGGGCGCGCGATCGTCGAAGTCCGACGTGTCGTATTGCGGCAGTCCACGGTGCTGATCGTTCGCCCCGCCCTGCTCTTTCGCGGCTTCCACGCCGCCATGGCTGTGGGGAATAGTCTGTCTTTGGATCCTCGCGTGCGTAAGCAGGGATTGGATTGCCGTATGTCGACTATCCCCATCGAGAGGATCCGAATTGAGGTCTCCGGCAATCACAAACAAAGCACTCTCGGCAAGTCCGCCACGGGTTCCCCGATCGTCGTAGATGTAGTCGCTAGCGTTGGCGGTTACGTAGTCGGCCCAAAAACGGATCTCGTCGCTGTTGCGTGCTCCGTTGTGGTCCGCGGCACCGTCGAAAACGGGTGGTGTCGGATGACTCACTAGGAAATGGAGTTTTTGGTCGCCGATTTGAACCGGTACGTCACAATGGTTTTTTGATGAGAGCCGAAAAACATTCCAGACGTCAGCCCGATAATAGGGCGTGCCGCTATCGGGTTGTCGCGGAACTTTGGCCTCAGGCATGTCGCGCCACAAGAACGTTTGAAACATACGGACGCGCGCTTCGTCAATCGGGAACTTGGAGAACACAGCCATCCCATACTGGCCTGGGTAATGGCCAAACCCATAGCAATCTTCCGGCCCGTTAGCGGATCCGTTGACGTTAAAGTCCTTGCCCGACGGGACGCCCGTATTCACCGGTGGAGAAAAAATGTAAGGAAACTCGATCGCTTCCTGCCCATCGTGCCCAACAGAAAAATACTTGTCGCGCAAAATCTTGGCTGGAGCCCCACCGATTTCGTAATCTATTTCGTTAACCAGCAAAATGTCGGGTCGAACGTGTTGCACGATTTCCGCGACCTGGCGAGCTTGTTCGCTGCCAGCATGCAATTCAGCCGTGAGTTCGCCAGCCTTGGTTCGGTATAACGACGCGTTGAAAGTTGCTACGCGTATCACGACACGCTCCGCGACGTTCGTTGTTGCGGCGGTGGTCACGTCGTTGTCGGAGCTACCCTTGTCCGTGGGCGTCGTTACTGGCTCATGTGCGCAGCCGACGACTGCGGCAAGGTATATGGCGAAAAGCGTAAGGCCGTAATTCATAGATTTGGGATTGTCCCTGTTTCAGAATGACAGTGTTTTCAGATTCAGTTAGATCGATGATCGTTCGCTTTTTTCTGGAAACGCGGCATCCGACGCATCTCTTATCGCCGATGTGTGAATCTGGCGATGACTCCGCGGCAGATGATGCTTTTTCTCGACGATGCGGCGCGATTCATAAGCTACGCTTTGCTTTGTCAATGGTTACTTCGCGGCTGGAATCTTGACAACCACGCGGGTAATTTTCTTGATTCCAGGTCTTCTGATTTCCTCGTCTGTCCAACGCCGATCACTGGGAAATAATGCAATGCGGAATTTGTTTCAGGGATCGATTCTCGATTGTATGCTTCGGAACCTTCCGCTGAAGGGAGCATGTCGCGAATGTGGTACAATCGCGCACGCGCTCGATGCGTACTGTCCCCAATGCGGTCAACATGAGCCGCTGCAGGTTCCTTGTGGATCGACGATCGTCGTTGCCGCGGCGAGCATCGTCGCCATACTTGCGATTCGGACGGGGAGTGCTTTAAGTCTGTTTTAGCCTCGCAATGCCTGCGCCAGCAGCGAAGGCAATCGTCCAAGCCCCGGCCGGCTGTACAACGCAAGAAGTTTCCAGGCGAGCGCCTCTGGGTTGCGATGCGTCGAGAACCACATCGGTTTTGGACTCACCGTGAGCGGCGACATCAGTATTGTCTTTTCTGGCCGATCGAGCAAATAGGTGTTGTGTACCGTACCGATCCCGCTTTGTGCATCACGCAGGTCAGCGCCGGGAAAGCCTCCCCAGGGTGGCGACATGAGTACGTAAGATAGGCCTGGCCATTGATTGACGCCGATTGTCCCGTAATGCAATTTGCGAAGCGCCTCATCAAACCGGAGGCGATCACGCTGCATCAGTTGAGGGGGAACGGTCAACGCCGCCGCCAACGTTCCCCACACGCGCTCGTTGGCGAACTCAACCGAACGTTCCAGGAAGTCCGCGGGAGAATCTGCATCAATACCTGTTTCGGCGCAGACGCAAACAAACGACTCACGCTGAAACAGCTCGGGCGATTCTTCCACGTCGGTGTCACGCAACAGTGTCCACGGCAGTAGTCCGTCATTGATGCCGTCCGTCCCGCGCCCCGAAAAAGTCGTGAATCGCTCCATTGCGCCTGGGTAATACGCATAACGTTTCGGCACGGAATTCAGTATCTCATCCACGAGATCCAGAAACCTTGTTCGATCCGGCCACCGCTTCCAGGTAACAAGTACTTTAGTGGCGATGCAATTGAACGAGGCGTTGTTTGTAATTGACGCGACAATGTTTTCTGCCTGCGATCGCAGTTGTTTATCCGAATAAGAACCAGGAACGACCATCCATGGGCTGACGTTCCCTAGTTCACTTGTCACCGGTTTATCCAAGAGCGGTTCGTTTGCCGCGCGTCGATGTTCGCGTTCGTTCGGATCAGATCCCCAGACGATCACGTCGTGCGTGTCGATCGATCCGGTGACGTGCACGGCGCCAATCGCATCATGGTTGACAATATAACTTCCCACATCGGCACCGCCGTAAACGATTCGCAAATATCCTGCATCCACCAAAGGTGCAAGGGCCTCGGAGAAACAATCCCCAAGGAAATCATTCACGGGATTCATTTTTAACAGCACGGCGCTGCTCTCTTGCAAGATTTTTGTCAGCGCGTCCGTTATGGGGATGGCCGATACGTTGCCGGCTCCCATCACGGCGGTGACAACGACCTGCCGCGAGGCATCGCCGTTGAGTATCCTTAAATTGTCACCAAACATGTTGCTGATAGGTACGCCCGGCTGGAGCCAAGTTTCGGCCTTGATCGGTTTGAAGAGTAATTGGTCGTACAGGCCTCGCGCCGGGAATACAGGCACACGCAGTTGTCCATGTTCACTACGGATTCGCCCGGGAAGGTTTGGCTTTCCGGTACGGCGAATGTCCGTTAGCGAGCGCGCCAAGAGCCGCAGATATCGCAATGCAGCAACCGGTCCCGTGGTTATATCCTCGGCCCGCGCAGAGCTGCCGGACGGAATTCGCTTCGCACGACACGACGCTTCAACCCAAGCTTCCGCTACGCCGATTGTGCGGGCCGCACATGCTTCGGCCAGTTGAATTCGTTGATCGAGTGACAACGTCGCCAAACGCCGTGCGCCGTCGTGCAGTTCAGCCAGCGCGGAATCAATCGCTGAGGTCGGCGTCGCCGGCTGCGCTGTCGCATTCGTTGCCAGGGTCATTCGGACGTCTCTTCGTTCGTCGTTCGTCCCGCGTCCATTCCCGCAATCCACTGGCGCAAAAGCGCAACCGCTTCGGCGGGTACCAGCCGTCGCGAGACATTCGGCATCATAATGCTGGGTTCCTCCGACTCC
>CBDUAB010000220.1:0-6159 GCA_965365045.1 uncultured Planctomycetales bacterium | reverse complement strand
GGAGATTTCAACTTTCAAGTCCTTGTGCGTCCACAGCGAACAATATCGAAACTTCTTCCCCGAATGGGCCGCAATTGCCGCTGAAGCAGCTGTCCACGGCGAGTTCGTCGACGAGGACCGAACAGTCTATGCAATGAGACTTGAGCTGATGCCCGGCGGTTCGTCGCTTACCATCGCGTTGCTTGCCAAGACTGCGAGCTGACCGTTGTAGGACGACGTCGGTGCCGTTGTTGAGTTCCGCCACGTATTTCAGCTTTTCTGCGATTGCACGCTCAACGTAGCTCGCTGTCGTGCGAGAACTGGGCCTTGATCGTAACTCCGGCCAGTACGAGCTACAGTAGCCCGACGCGCAAGTTTTGAAGTTGCACTCTTTATCACGACGGACAATACCAACCCGGCTGGACCGCGGAGAAAGGGGACAGGCATCGTGCGTGACTTTTCGTTCGCTATTCCACGCAATTCGTGCACGGAGCCAGTCCCCTTTTCCGCTCGTTGAACCAGAATAGCGCAACTTCAAAACGCGCAAGCGAGGACACTAGTTTGTAACGAAACCTCGTGAAATGCCTAACCTTGTGTCCCTTACGCACTCTTACGACCAGTCCCACGCGTCCGTAGCCATGAGACTTCGGTGAAGTGTTCGAAACTGCCGAAAAACAAACATCGACGCGAAACTGTTTTTATGTCTTCGCAGGCGTTCAGGCAATCAATGAACCAATCGCTGATGGCACTATTGTCGTGTCACCAAAGTAGCACGACCAGACTGTAGAGACAGCCCCAACGTGTCGACAACTAACTGAGTCTTGGCCGCATCCTCAAAGTCAGCATATATCGTGCTAACATTGTGAGTCGACACCGCAGCCAAGAACGCGGCCACTTCGACTCGAAAGATGTCATTCACATCTGATTTCGGGTGCTGCGACGGCGAGTGATCGCCGGGGCGTTGAAAGTCCCAACCGTCGAGTTGGATCTCGTTCTCTTTTGTAAACACCCGCAGACCGATCATTTTGCGCGTCGCGGCGCAACTGTAGAAGGCAGAAAAAAGGGCACCATCGCGGAACCGCAGTTGAAATGAAACCGTGTCAAACTCGTTCCAGTTTGATAAAGTGCGTTCGCCGAAGGCCTGTACCTCGACAATCTCACCGATCAGATAGCGCGCCAAATCAACGACATGTGTGGCTTGTTCGTTGATCGGACCACCGGACATTGTGGTTTCCGACCACCAAGGCACTTTGTACCGACCGTTGACCCAATTCGCGGTTCCTCCCAAGATTCTCTTTGCTGAAAGCTCGCGACGTGCGTCCTGAACCGATTTGCGATAGCGGTTCATGTAACCAACCGCAGTCACAACTGGCTGCGCCGATAACGCTTCTCGAATGGGGGCAATACGATCGTAGGAAAGTCCAATGGGTTTCTCCATTAGAATGGGAACATGCTGATGAATAGCGTGTAAGACGATCTCAAGTCGCTGATATGGAGGTGTGCAAACAAAAACGGCCGCTAGATCCGCCCAATTCAGCGCACGATAGTCGGACAAGGGTACGCACCCAGGATATTGGCCGGCAAGTTCAGTGGCGGCCTTCTCATCGGAATCACACACGGCCACAACTTTCGCGCCGGCTAGTGATGCTGCCCAGGCGCGTATTTTGCCCATCCGACCACAGCCAATCACGGCAGTCTGTTGTTCAAGCATGTGATCGATTCCTGCCTCTTTCGAGTTTTATATTCGGCCCACAGTCTCTGTGCCGCAGTCTTGACTCGGAATGACTCAATCGTGGGATCCAAATCTAGCGATTCTTCGACATTCGACTGCAGCGGCGACCTAACAGTTTGGAGGAACTGCTCCTCGTGGCGTTGGAAGACATCGAGCCAACGCGACGCGGCAGCGGGAATATTCTCCGGCTCCGTCCATTCGATACGATTCTTTGAAACCATGACCTGACGTTCAAAAAGAACAGGACTGCTATCACGAATCGAAAGCACGTGTTGCTGAGGGCAGTTGGATTGAAGCGATTGAATCAACGGAACGAGCGAGAGGGGATACCATTCCATGTAACGCTCGGTGAGACTCGGAGGTGACATTTGCGGCGATTGGCTAAGCTCCTTGGCAACCTGCTTACGCAAGCGAATCAGCTCTGATGCCCGGCGTGGTGGAAGGTATGTTCGATCTTGGACGAGCCGAAAGTACTTCAACGGAATTGATTTCAATTCGCCGATCGTCGCAGCGTTGATATTGCCGATCTCACGCCGGCCAAGGGCGGCCGGCATGAGAGAAATCAAATCCGTTCCTCCGTGTTTTGCTTCGTAAATGAAACCTCGATGATTGAGACCAAAGTACCTCCACTCAATTTGGTCATACGGAACGTTTAGCACTTCCGCCGCCTGTTGCATCGTGTATCGCGGCAGCTCACACAAACCAACACATCGTGCGCCGGAAATGGAATCATGAAACTGCCCAGTTACCGCGCTCAGCGGATTGGTAAGATTAAGAATCCAAGCGTGTGGACAATGCCGTTGCAGAAGGTCCGCCGTATGCTGCACTCGATCGTAGATCAACATGGCGGTCAGCAATGCCGCTACACCGAACGTTTCGTCTGCAATTATCCCCAATTCAGCGCACATGTCCTCACACGAGTCGCGCAGCGACAGGCCGCCGTAGCGAATCTGGTGGACGACGATTGAGGCACCGGCCAACGCTTCTTGCATATTCGTAGAGCTATCAATCCTCCATCCGTATCGAGCTAACCGCATTCGCGCATACCGACAAACCAAATTCAATAACTCACGATTGCGGCCATGGAGCACGACGCAGCAAGGCCTGAGCTCTTCAACTCGGTAGAGGAGCGCATCGATGAGCCCTGCCGTAAACGGTGAACTGCCGCCGAGGATTGTTAGTCGGTCTCGCATCACATCTTATCTTCGAAAAACCGGCGCACATGATGCGCGACGTACTCTACTTCTTGCATCGACATGTTGGGTCGAATTGGCAGACATAGCAGCTGCATCGACAACCGCTCCGCGACCGGAAATTGTCCTCGACGCCATCCCAAATTGCTGAATGACTCTTGTAGATGAATGGGCACTGGATAGCGGATCGTTGCATCCACGTCCTGCGATCGGAGATACGCTAAGAGCTCATCGCGTCGCGTCGAACCGACTTGAAACAAATGAAATACGTGGTCCTCACCTTCGTCGATCTGCTGAAGTATCAATGGCAGGTCAGCTAGCCGCTCACGGTAGGATTCGGCGACGGCTCGCCGCGATTCATTCCAAGCGTCAAGCTGGGGTAGTTTGTAATGTAAGACACGTGCCTGCAATGCATCGAGCTTGCTATTGAGACCAATGGAGACGTGCTCATTCTGTGATTTCTGTCCCAACGCGCGTCGCCGCGCCACTTCGTCGGCCAAGCTTTGGTTGTTGGTAACGATTGCACCCGCGTCACCCGCCGCCGCGAAATTCTTGCTGGGATGAAAACTGAAACAACCGAAGTCTCCGAACGTGCCAACTCTTTTGCCATGGATTCGTGCTCCATGAGCTTGGGCAGCATCTTCGACAACATGAAAAATGTGTTTGTGGGATATTGACATAATTCCATCCATCGTAGTTGGCTTACCAAATAAATGGACGGGAATGATCGCGCGCGTCCGTGATGTTACAACGGACTCGATTTGTGACTGGTTCATCAGGAATGTCAGAGGATCGGCATCGACTAGTACAGGTGTAGCTCCGCACAGGCAAATAGCTGCCACGGTAGCGTGAAAAGTATTGGCTTGCGTTATGACTTCGTCACCTGATCCGATGCCGAGAGCTTGCAAGGCGATCAGCAATGCGTCCGTGCCCGAATTCACTCCGAGCGCATATCGCACGTCAAGGTATTTGGCGAACGCTTCTTCGAAATCATGAACTTCACGACTGAGCACGTAATGCCCTTGAAGTAGCATTTCCCGAATCTCTTCGACCAACTGCGATATGTCATTGCCGAACTGAGATGGATAATCGTAGCGCCGCACCTTCATTGCGTGAGATCCTTTTGAATCGTGTTGCGTAACGGCCTGCGCCGATAAGCCCTGAGTAATCATCGTTCTTTCCCAGTTCAATCATGGAATTCCAGTCTTGTCCGACGTTCCAGGAATGTTCAGTTGCGTACTCGGCCAGAAAACGCCGGTAAGTTTCGCCCAGTGCGAGTCCAAATCCGCCAAAAATCACAAATCGCTCAGTGCCGACGCTTAAGTGGACGCCCGCCAGAACTTGTCCCAAGGATTGAGCGATCGTGCGGATTAAGCTCACAGTCCAAGTGTCGCCTTCATGAAAAGCGCAAACCAGGTCGGCATTTGTCAGATTCCCAGCGGCTCCACTCTTCGCAAGAGACGAAATCGAGAAGCCTTGTGGTTCACGTCGCGCGTACTGTTTTGCCAAGTCAAGCGCACCACGACCGGAAGCAATCCCACCAAGATGACCTCGCCCACCACAATCACATCGAACCGCATCCGGCGAGTTGTCGACGCGGAGGTGTCCCAGCTCACCACCACGTGCGGCGGTTCCTGTGATAGGATTTCCTTGAACAAAAACTTTGTTGCCAATTCCCGAGCCAACGGTAACGATACAAAGGTCATCGCTTTCGTCGCGCAAATATCGATAGCCAGCCGCGGTCACATCGTTCAGGAGTGACACTTTACTTCCAGGCCACAGTTGACGCAGCCGTGATAGCACATCGACGCCTTCAGCGCCTTTGCCCCAGATTGTTGGCGCCGCGAGCACTACGCCATTGTCAGTCACCGGTCCTGCAAATGCCACGGATACTTCTGACGGAGACTCACCATTGAGCACCGTGTCAGCAACTTGGTTCATGTCATGGATAAGCCGCTCGAATAATTCGGCCGGCGTCGACCGAGAATCGATGCGATGGTTACACGTGGGCCGCGCAGTGACGCGTTGTACCTCTTCCTTTTCCGGATCGTAAACGGCGCCGCGCAAGCTGGTTCCGCCGACGTCAAATACCAGACACGTTCTCGCACCGTTGTAGCGCGGGATGACGGGATGTGCCTGCGCCTTTAGCCAATCTAAAGCCGACTGTAGCGTCGCGGGCGAAACATCCTTTATCCGTTCTACGAATGTGGCGTTGCCGATCGCCGTGGGGATGACGAGGTTAAGGTCCCCACCTCGATGCGATGCGGCATCCGACAGGGCCTGACCACATGCTTCGAGTGTCAGGAGCGGCGACACTGTTTGCAAGCCGGTGTTGTTAAGGAGTGCAATCGCACGATTACAGTCTTCATCCGCTAACAAGTCTAACTCACGGGCGATCACACATGACAAAGCCATGTCGATCGCGACGGCAGCTCCGTGCGGTATTGTGAATTTTGAACATGCCTCGATGATTGGGCTGAATGTATGGCCAAAATCAACCAAACGCTGGTAAGTTTGATCTTCATAGATGTTTGTTTCCAGCTCGTCGAGCATTAGCAGAATGGAACGCCAGATAATCTCATGTGCTTCACTCCGTGGCTCTTTAAAGCGAGTGTTGATCAGTTGGACCGTATGTTGTTCGACAAGGTCGAACAGCCGCACGTCGCGAATGAGTGCCATTTTGATGATTTCCGCCATGCCATGGCGAATTTGATCTTGATTCAGAGACGCCAAAAATTCCGGATCTACCAACACGGATTCCGGCGCGCGATAACAGCCAAGCCAGTTCTTCTTCATACGAAAATTGACGGCGCCCTTGACGCCGATTCCGCCGTCGATCTGACCAACAAGCGTGGTTGGAATACGAATGCAGCCAATACCTCGGCGTATCCAAGATGCCGCCATTGTGACCAAATCAGTAAGGACGCCGCCTCCCATGGCAATCAACACGGCGTTTCTTCCCAGGCCCAATTCGCTGGCCGCCGCGCAAATCCTTTCGACCTGCCATAGCTCCTTAGTGCTTTCATCGCAATCCAAAGTCAACATGGCAACGTCCATGTCAAGCAAACTCTGTATTTTCTTCCGCAACGTTTGTCCGTACAGCTTGGCCACGGTCGGTGTAGTCACAAGCAACGCCTCGCGAAACTGGATTTGGCACGCCAATTCCTCAAGTCCCGCACATAGCAGATCCGTTGCGACGCGCACCTCATAGGACCGACAGCAGTCTGCCGCCACGGTCCGTTGCCCAACGAAGTC
>CBDUAB010000219.1:0-6160 GCA_965365045.1 uncultured Planctomycetales bacterium | reverse complement strand
CTCGCACCTGGCCGGTGAGTGCCTGCAGACCCTCCGCCACGCTTTGACCGATCGTGGAGAAATCCGCGCCGATCGGCTGTAGGTCGTCGGCGACTTGGGTCACCCTAGTTCGTGCATTGGACGAATTCGTCGCGGTTTTAGCAGGGTCGACAAACTCCCACTCCATCGAGTGGGTCGTCAGTTCGCTTTCGCCAAGGTCATTTAGGAAAGCGTTCTTAAGCTTCGTCTCCAATTCTTGTTCGTTTTCGATAGAAGTATCGATTTTGTAGACGGTGCCCGCTCGCAGTCCGGCCGGATTGACCTCGGTGACCGACACGTTGTCGGTGAGGCCTGCCAGCTTTGCCCGCACATCCTGGATCGCCATTGGCTCGCGCAACACCGCTTGAACGGACGTGCCACCGTTAAAGTCGATATCAAAGATCTTCTTGCCACGTGCGCCAACCGCGACGAAACCGATGAGGATAGCGACCAACGAAAGGGCCGCCGCGACTTTGCGAAAGCCGAGAAAATCGATGTTTGTCTCGCTGATCAGTTGCATCATACTGAGTTTCTTAATCCAGCCGCGGCGTTCCGCGATCTCAAAAACAGCGCGCGAACAGAAAATCGCGGTGAACATACTCATCAGAATGCCGAGGATGAGCGTAATCGCGAAACCTCGAATCTGATCGGTTCCGAGCCCATAAAGCACCAGCGCCGTAATCAACGTCGTGATGTTCGCGTCGACGATTGTCGTGGTGGCCCGATCGAAACCATTACGGATCGCCATACGGAGTGTCGTGCCGCGCCGCAATTCCTCACGAATTCGCTCAAAAATGAGCACATTCGCATCGACCGACATACCGACGGTGAGCACCAAACCGGCAAGGCCCGGCAGAGTGAAGGCGGCTTTGATCAGAATCATCATGGCGTAGATCAGCAGCAAGTTCACCCCAACCGCCAGGCAAGCGACAATTCCCGCAAACCGGTAATAAACCAGCATGAAAACCAACACGGTAATGATCGAAATGGAAATAGCGAATTTGCCTTTTTGAATTGTGTCCGCGCCGAGTAAGGAACTGATGTTGTAATCGCTGATCGGTTCTTTGTTCAGCACAGCCGGTAGCCGACCCGCTTTGAGCACGCGCGACAGCTCGTCGACCTCCTCTTGGGAAAAGTTGCCGGAGATCTCACCTTGGCTAGTAATCGTGCTTTGAATGCGAGGTGCCGACAGTAACGCGTCGTCCATCACGATGCCGAGATGTGCATACGAACCGGCTTCCTTGTCGGGAAGATTCCGGCGTGTCAACAAACCAAACAATTTGGCGCCCTTGCTGTTCATGCGGAAGTTAACACAGGGCCGCATCGATTGATCGTAACTTGCCACAACGGAACTGAGGTGACTGCCTTCCACACGCAACCGTTCGTCTCGGTCGACAGCGACGAGGATCTCTTTTTCACCCGGTACCAATTCGCGAGTCAACGTGGGATGAGAGAAGTCATCATCGACCATCTTATAAACGGGGTTGTCTGGTGTGCTCTTCGGGTCCTTGGCGATGGCAACCCATTCGGCAACCGTGTCATCGCCGTCCTTGATGAATTTTGCCATCCGCACGGATTCGTCCAAGGAATTCAACGCTGCCTCGCCCAGAGCGTATTCACGAGGGTTCCGCGTGGGACTGGCGACGATACGGAATTTGAGATAGCCCGTCTTTGTGATGACCGCCTTGAGCGCTTCGATTTCGGCCTTGGATGCGCGCGGTACGATGATCTCAACCTGATTTCGACCATACGGACGAACGACGATTTCACGTACGCCGCTAGGATCGATGCGGCGGCGTAAAGCGTCGATGAGGGCCGGCATGTCAATATCCGCGTCCTCATCCTGTGGCGATTGCGCATTATCATCTTGCTCGCCGTCGCCTGCTGGCGTGGCGACCGTGGACTTAGCAGTAAGCGTCTCGTCGATTTCGTAAATCAAAATGGTGCCACCTTGCAGGTCGATACCATATTGGGGTTTACCAAATAAACTGATCGTGAACCCGAATGCGACCACACCGAGAATCAGGCCGAGCTTCCAACCGTATTCCTTCATACGAATGGATCGGGCTATGGCATTCCCGAGAATCACGGCCAAAATAGTGCCACCAATGATGGAAATGACAGGCAGGTATTGTGACATGGGATGAAATTCCTGTTCACATTTGTGGAGCCACGCTTACGCCGAGGCTGATTCGTCTGAGTCTGTTTCGTTTATTACGCGTGAAATCGAACTACGCACGACGCGCAGGCGGGTGTTCGAGTTTTCGTCAACTTTGATGACGACATCCGAATCGCCTTTTTGGACATTTACCACGGTACCGTAGATGCCGCCGGTCGTTACGATGCGATCGTTTTTCTTTAGGTTTTCCAACATTCCCGACTGCTCCGAACGCCGCCGCCGCTCGGGACGTAAAATCATAAAGTAGAACAGTAGCCCGATGAACAGAAACGGGATGAACGGCGATTCGAGCAAGCTCGACGCACCACCACCTTGTGCCAGTAGTAGGCAAGCCCCGATGTCGAACATGATCGAATATGTAGGTTGGCGGTGAAACGGTGCCGAATGACGAGGCACCCGATGCGGGAAACGTGAGAAAACGAAGCCCGTAATCATAAGGTCTTGCCCGATAAGCGGCAAGAGCAAGGGCGTTCATGCCGTGCGAAGCTACATTCTCCTCAATGGCGCCCCAGGTTTCGCAGCTGGATTAAACGCTGTCGGATCATTCCGTAATCCGACAGTGGACTACCGCGACGTTGCCAAGAAAACTGGTTTGAACGATGCGTAGATCATCGTGAATTGCCTTTACTAATCTCGCACCATTCTCGTCAACCCAATCGCGACCCCGCAGAACAAGCCAACAGCCGCCACTGAATTGGACTTGTTCAAGTAATGTTTCGGGTAGCTTGATGTCGGGATTGGCCGTAAGCGGATACACCAGGTCATGCGAACGATTGATTTTGTAAAGGCTCGAAACCGGCAACAGCAAATAGTCTCGAAATGCTTCCACGTCCGCGGACGATGACACCAGGGATTCTTCGATCAGCCCAGCGCGGACGAATATGGGCTGCGTTGCGTCAGCGTCTTTGTTGACGAGAGCGACAGCTCCCCGCCAGTCCTCGTGACTATGCCGCACGAGGCGCGCGTCTCGCTGAAATTGCCTCCCAGGCCCCAGAGCGTAACCTGTTACGACTGCCACCAGCAACGCAAACGTCAGGCGACTTTTACGCGACGGGCAAAGCGCGCCCAACCCGGATGTGAGCAGAATCATCGCGCAATACGAAAACATCAAGTATCGCCGAAAGAAGAGTCGGGCCAAGTCGATACGAGTTGTTTGCCAAGTAATTACGAGCGGGACAAACAGCCAACAGCCGAGTAACACCATCACGGCGAGGAAGCTTTGGTCACCGCGAAGATCGTGCGATGTGCCAAAGACACAAATCGGTTTCTTATGCCGCAACCAGCGCACGATCGCGATCGCTGCCACCGCTCCGGCCGCGGTGTACAAGTAGGTCGACAGGGGAAATATCTGCAGCAGGTTGTTTTGCTGCGGCACGAATTGATGCCACAGCGCGCGCCGCTCCGCGATCGGCCTCACGGCGAACACTGACGGCAAACAACCGACGGCCATGACCGCGAAGCAATTCAATGTTCTGCGAAAAACCTCGCGGTCGCGACTGATTCCGAACCAGATGACAGAAAATGTGAATTCAGCGACCAGCAACAGAGCGCTGGCGTAATGCAGATAGACAAGGGCCGCCCCCAGTAGGCAATACACAGCTTGTTCAAAGACGCTTCTGTTTGCTTGCAACAAGCGAGCCAGCAGCCAAATGTGGAGAACCGCGCCGAGTTGAACGAGCGCATACGGCCGCGCATCAAGAGAATAGAACAACAGATGCGGGTCAAACGTGACCAAAACAGCGGCCAGATAGGCGATTGCGCGGGACCGGAACCACTGGCGTGCAACCACGAAACAAATGGGGACCAACGCGATACCAGCCAGCAGCGATGGCAGGCGCAGACTCCACTCTTGCATGCCAAAAACACGGGTGCTGAGCCACGGTAGCAGGAAATAGAGCGGGCTATAGTTGCCCTGCCGAGCGCGCGAGGGAATCTGGCTCAAGCCCGCGTCAACGGTCCAAGCTGTATGGAGTTCGTCAATCCACAAGCTCTCATTGCATTGAACCAGTCGCAACCAAGCGGCGACCACGACGAGAGCAAATAAACCAAGGGTCAGCAACCAGGTGCCGTCAGCGAACGCAGACTTCGCCGGGGCAGATTGAGCCTCCACATCGTTGTCGTGCACAAGAGCTTACTCAGGGGCGATGGTGACCATCTCTTGTGCCACGGCTTCGACGTGATCAGCATGGATCTCGTTTTGTTCTTCGGCGAAACCGATGAGCAAAGCCAGATCGCAAAGGCGATTGATACGTCGCGGCACTCCCAGCGAGAGCTGGTGAATGGTTCTGAGCGCGTCGTCGTCAAACAGCGATCGTGACGCGCCCGCCGCCGTTATGCGATGGCTAACGTAGCTGGCGGTTTCATCCGCGGAAAGTGGCCGCAGCAAACATTTCACACCGATTCTCTCGTCCAGACCCGGCATTCGTTCCAAATGTGCCAACACGGATGGTTGCCCGGCCAAGATCAGTGTGAGATCGATCTCACCATCGGTCTCGAAATTCAGTAGCAATCTCAACAGCTCCTGCGTGTCCACGTCCCGTAGGACATGCGCTTCGTCGATCACAACAACCGCATGCCGATCCGCGCGGGTGTTTTCGGATAACGCGCTCTCAATACGCCGGACGCAAGCGTCCATAGTGCGCGCCGTCGATGTCTTGTCGGGTTCGGACAGCTCATCGGCCAAATAAGCCAACAGTTGATCCGCTGGCATGTGCGGAAAGACGATGTGTGCCAGCGGGCCGTACGATTCTGGCATCTGATCAAAGAGCGTTTTGATCAGCATTGTCTTGCCGAGTCCGGCCGCCCCAGTCAAAACCGCGCCGCCGCGTCGATTCTCGATTGCGTAGCGCAGCTTGAGCGCCGCCCCTTGGTGGGCTTCACTAGGGTAGTAAAAGTCAGCCGTTTTCGAGTTATTGAAAGGCTTTCGTTCGAGATTCCAGTAAGCCTCGTACATAATTGGCCGTGATCCTGGATGCTGAAACTGCGAGCTTCATGCCGAAGCACCCAATGCGACCGCCCAAATCCGGGCCGTGATAGGGCTCGACAACCGCCGTTTCAGCTTGAGATGTGTTGCTGGATAAGTGATCAGAATTCTGTCTTTACGAGTACCAAAGGCTGCGACCTAATCGTCGAGTCCTTGGAAGTTGTCGATAATTGCCATGTTTTGTACGCCGGATTTGACTAGACGACAGCACACGTCGTCGACTTGGTCCATCGTAGTACGCCGCACATCGCGCACAACGAGTGCACTTTTGATGAGCTGTTGAGACTCCGGCATCAGCCAGCGGTGAGCAGCCGTATACATTGGTCCGATATCCACGAACACCAAGTCAAAAGAGTCACTAAGCGTCGCGAGCATCGGTCCCGAATGATTGCGAATTTCTCGCTCCGGAAACGCCGTATCTTGATTCGCGGGAAAAACGACGAATTGATCCTCGATCGAAACGATGCCGGCCTCGCCCAGCGGCAGTTTCGCATCGAGGCGATTCCAACTCGTATCAAAAGCAACACCCAAGAACTGCCCAATGCTCGGTTGGTCGAGGTCACCATCAACGAGGGCAACACTCCGCTTGGAATTCGCAGCTAAGCGTGCCAGGCACATGGCGATCGTCGAACGCCCTTCGTTCCGTTCAAAACTGGTCACGGCGACCACCCGATCGCCGCATTCCGTTTGCGCGATCAGACTTTCGACGACGTCTTCAAGTCGATGAGCCGCCGTGTCGCGCAGGGCATCGCAGACAACAGGCCAGCGGAAACGGTCGACTTCCCATTGTGGGCGGATTCCTCGCGCCGGATTCTGCCGAGCGCTGAGATCTTCTTGTGACGTCGCAAATTGATTGGTTTGCCGTGCCATTAAGTTACTGACTTCTGGTTGCGCGGCAGGCGGTTTTTGAACATGCGGCGCCGGTGGCATGACGGTGTCGCTGGCGTCAACGCGGTATTGCCGCGTACCCGTTGTTGGCG
>CBDUAB010000218.1:0-6164 GCA_965365045.1 uncultured Planctomycetales bacterium | reverse complement strand
ATCACCCTAGAATCCAGTTCCCGAACGGCGGTCCGTGGGCTTTTGTGGTATCATGTGGGCGCGAGCCGAGCTCGCAATCTCATCCGACGGAACACCTGACGCCCCATTCACCCTGTCGCGTTCACCATGTCGCAAGTTGCGTCCGACAGACTGGCGGAAACCACACAAACGCAAGCGGCGTTGGCCTCGCTGGATGCGGACTCTCCGGAATATGCCACCAGATTTATCGACGGTTTGCTGACTTCCAGCTGTAACCGAGGCGTGAGCGATGTTCATATTCATCCAAACGGAGACGAACTCGAAGTGAGGTGGCGCGTCGACGGAGTTTTGCAGGAAGTCGGTCGCTTTGTAAGCGGCGGTACGACCAGCCCCATCACGCGTCTCAAAGTGTTGGCCGAGCTACTGACCTATCGCCAAGATATACCCCAGGAAGGTCGCATTCGAGACGGATTCGACGGTGTGGAAATGCGAGTGAGTACCTTTCCCACGCTAAATGGCGAACGGGCCGTAGTGCGATTGTTTGCTGCCGACAACACACACCAATACCTCCGTGACCTCGGATATCCCACGGAGATCCGTGATCAACTGCGCCAGTTGCTTGTGCAAACGTCGGGCGCCCTACTAATAACGGGCCCAGCCGGCAGTGGCAAGACCACGACGGCCTACGCCTGCCTACGACAGGTCGTCGAAGACAGCCAAGGCGGCCGTAACATCGTTTCACTCGAAGACCCCATCGAGGTCGCAGTACCGGGAGTTTCGCAATCGCAGGCGAACCCGGCGGCTGGGTTCACATTGTCAACGGGCCTGCGTTCCTTACTGCGACAAGACCCCGAGGTCATTCTTGTAGGAGAAGTCCGTGATCGGGAAACGGCCGAGGTAGCAATTCAAGCGTCGCTCACCGGCCAGCTTGTCCTGACCACGTTCCACGCCGGGACCGCCGCCAGCGCGATCAACCGGCTCAGCGACATGGGCATCGAGCCTTATCTACTGCGTAGCGGCATACTCGCGATCCTCGGACAGCGACTGGTTCGCAAGCTCTGCACGTGCGCGGCGTTGATTGAAGATGAGACCGAACTTGTTGGGCTAGCCGTGGAAAAAGCATGGAAAACTGGAGGTTGCAAGATTTGCGACGGTAGCGGTTACCGAGGCCGCGCCGCGCTGGCGGAGCTTTTTGTACCAAAGTCTGGTGAGTTGGGACGCGCCATCCTCTCGCGCAACGATGCGGAACAACTGGAACAGCTGGCAATGCAGGCCGGCATGACGACACTTTGGCAGCGCGCTTTGACGGCTGTCGAAGAAGGTATCACGAGCCCATCTGAAGTGCGTCGCGTACTTGGGTTTCGCAAACAAGCGATGTGAGCTTTTTGAAATGAAGCGCATCAATCTCGACGACTTGATCGCCCTCAATGATGAGATTCGGGCGTTGTCACGCGCCGGTGTTCCGCTAGGACGTGGGCTGTTGCAAATGGGACGGGACATGCCCAAACAACTGCGTCGCGCCGCGGAAAGCATTGGTTCTCGAATCGAGCTGGGTGAAAGTCTGGAAAGTATCGTCGCTGACGAGCGGCATGGATTGCCACCAATATATGCTGCGGTAGTCGCCGCCGGTGTTCAAAGCGGCCGTCTGCCCGTGGCTTTGGAAGGTCTATCGTCCACCCTCGTGCGTGTCGCCGAATTGCGACGGCTGTTCGGTCTCGCAGCCATTTACCCGCTGCTGCTCGTCGTCTTGGCCACCGTCTTGTTCAGCCAAGTCGGCGTGCCGTTGTTGGTATCGATTCAGGATATCCTGGTGAGTGAGCACGCATCGATCTCGCCTGTCGCAATCTGGTTTTGCTACGTCGGTGTGCGGTTAGGTCCCTATGCCATGTGGTTCGGAATCGGTCTGGCTTTGTTGGCCATCCTCTGGTGGTTCGTAAGTCACAGAATGGTCGCATCCCAAGCCGACTGGCTTGACCGTACGATTGGCTGGCTCCCGGGCATCAATCGCATGCTTGCGAGCGGCCGCACGGCTGCGTTTTTGGAGACGCTCAGGCTGCTGGTGGCACAGAGAATCCCCATGGAACGCGCACTGACATTGTCCGCTGAGTCGACCGGCGACGAGCTCTTGATGCGAGATGCCGAAGAACTGGCCAAACAGGTGCGCACGGGAGGGAACGTCACGTCGAGTACGGGCCGACTTCGGCGGCTACCGCAACTGGTCGCGTGGCTGCTGACAACGAACCAATCGCACGAAGCGCTCACCACGGCGCTCGACAGCATGGCAAAGGCGTACCTCGAGCGTGCGCAACGAATGGGCGATGTGCTGCGAGTCTATTTGCCCATTTGGCTAACGCTGTTTTTCGGTGGCGGCGTGACAATCGTTTATGTGTTGAGCCTCTCGATTCCATGGCTGGCCGCATTGAGCGAATTCGAGCGATTTTGAAGGCATTTGCCATGAAAGCGGCGAAACAAAACGAAGCGATTCTGGAAAAAGTGACCGAATTGGTTAATGCGGGAGTTCCGCTCGTGGCGGGTCTTCGCGCGGCTGCCGACGACGTGCGTCATTCGTCACTCGCGCGCAAGCTGAACCAATTGGCTGATCAACTGGCCGCTAGCCGCCCGCTTGACAAAGCGCTTTCGGAGGGGATTTGGCGGGGAAAGTCCCACGTGCCGACCGCGATCAGCGCGGGTCTGCAATCGGGCCGATTAGGGCAAGTACTTATCGAGCTTGTCGAACACCAGAGGTTTCAAAACCGTGTGCGCGGTCAATTGATGTTAAGCCTGTTCTATCCGTTCATGCTGATCCTTGTATTTTCGCTGGTCCTCGCCGTCGTTGTGAACGTCGCGCTGCCTCAATTTCTACCGATCTTTGACGACTTCGGCGTCACGTTGACACGGTCAACACGTGTTCTCATGTGGCTCAACAGTGTTTCTTGGCAGCCGTTTTCGATGTTCTTGTTGATAATCCCTGTTGCCATGTTGTTGACGCGCTTAGTACTCGGACCGAGCAACTGGCGGCTATTGCTCGGAGCGATGCCTGTTTTCGGTCCGCTGCTGCGATTAAACGGTGCGGCGCAGTTCGCACGCTTGTTACCAATTTTCCTGCGCCAACAGTTGCCGCTCCATCAAGCGCTTGAATATACTGCTAACGGAGTCAATGACGCCAACGTGGCTGACGCAACTCGAGGATTCGCGCAAGGTGCGCAGCGCGGAGCATCACTCTGCCGGCTAATGCAAGAGAGCCACCGCGTTCCGGCGACCATGGCGCCGGTTATCGCTTGGGGAGAACAGCACGATCGGCTTCCCGAAGCGTTGGACTTGTTGGCGGATGTCTGTGAAGGACGCATCAAGCAACGAACTGGTTGGCTGACAACCGTAATTCCGCCCATCACGTTCGTCGCCATTGCGGCGGCGGTTTCAGGAGTTGTTGTCGGTCTGTATTTACCACTGGTTACACTGATCGAGAATCTCTCTTAGAGCAAACACGTATGGGTGGTCTTGGCTGGTTGGGTTTGACGGCGCTCGGTGCGGCATTGCACTGGACCATTAACATCACGTTCGTGGGACGCGATGAAGGCCGTACAGTATTTCATTTACTGCTCTATATCACCGCATGGCTGCTGGTGCTATTGGGAATCCTCGGTCCAATTATCACTTTTGCTGGTGGGCCAATTCTGGGTTTGGTCGCATTGATCATATTTGGGATGGTGGTGCATCAGTATCGCATGCACGAGCGTTTATCGCTCTTGTGGTTACTCGGTTTGGCCATCGAAAAAGAAATCCCGCTGCAACACATGGCACGCGCGTACGCGCGCGAACGGGGCGACGAGATGGGGTGGCGGGCGGAAAGACTTGCCGAACTGGTGGAACAAGGCACACCGTTAGGCGAAGCATTAATTAAATCGCGGAATCCCCTACCAACCGAAGCCCAACTGGCAGTGAACCTCTCGGAAAGTGCCCCTGCGATCGGGCGTGTTTTTCGCCAGGCAGCCCAACAACGGACACGCTTTGCTAGCGAATTCAATTCCTACCTGAATCAAGTGTTGTACCTAACACTCGTGTCACTGTTTGGAATCATGGTTTTGACGTTTATCACGTGGGCACTTGTCCCCAGGATCAATCAGATCCTCCTGGACTTCGGCCTTCGACCCACCGGGGCCACGGCACTGCTGATTCAATCATTGCAGACGGCGGGCAGGTATGCCCTTCTCGGCTGGCCTCTATTCTTGCTTGGATCATTTGGGGTAATTGTTCTGCTTCTCCATTACTTGGGCTGGATAACGTGGGAGCCGTTTCTCGCTCGCCCGTTTACCAGGCGCTACCACGCGTCGATTGTGCTGCGAACCTTGGGATCGCAGTTGGCGGCCGAGGCTCCCCTGCATACGGCGATTGGTCTAATGGCCGGCAAATATCCCCACAAACACATGCGCGATCGCTTACGACGATGTGCAATCGCAATATCACGAGGAGAATCGTGGTGTAAGTGCCTGTGCGACGAGGGGCTCATTCGCAAGACCGAAGCGGATGTGCTGTCGGCGGCAGAACGTGTGGGGAACCTTCCGTGGGCACTCGAAGAAATCGCGGACGGGATCTTGCGACGTCTGCGTTACGGCCTAAACATGTGGCTTCGCTTCTTGCTCCCGTTATTCGTCCTCGTCGTCGCACTAGTCGTCGCCTTAACCGGCTACGCAATCATGGAACCATTGCAGCGGATCGTGTTGGATCTCGCAAACATCAGCTCATGACCGTTTCAAAAACGAACCACTGTCGAACCACTTGTCGAAACGCGCGCCGGGCGTTTCTGATTATCGACATGATGTTGGGCATTGCCGTGTTGGCACTCGTCTTTGGAAGTACGGCACTCGTGCTGGCCGGCCTGGGAAGGCAACGACTCATCGCCGCCCAATACTTTCTGGCCAATGAAACGGTCGCCAACATCGTCGAAGAAATAACCACATCGCAATCGCTTTCCACTGACGAAGCAGCCGCCAAAACAATCACGCTTCCTTCCTATGTGATCCAGCGAATACCTGGCGCGGAGTTGAGTATTGATATCTCGGCGCTGCCAATGGATGAACCAGCGACGAAGCAAATTACATGCGCCATCTCGTGGCCGTCGGCAACTGGCCAGCCGCCTCATCGTTGCGCGCTGACGACGTGGAGTTTTCAGCATGAGTAGCCACGCACAACGCCGTCACTTTGTTGGCAGCCAGCGCGTCAAATCGCGCAGTGGCTGGACGCTCGTCGAGTTGCTCGTGGTGATTTCGCTGTCCATGATGATGATGGGTGTTGTCACTGCTTTTCTCAGAATCATTTTTCAATCCAGCGCGAGCGCCCGCCGGGATGCAAATCTGCAAACAAGCGTCGCGCGTCTGAGTGACACATTTCGCGCGGATGTTCACGGCGCGGAACAAGCCACCGTTCAAGATGGCGCATTGCAGCTTACAACCCGCAGCGGAGCGATTATCCAATACCGTAAAACCGACCACGGAGTCATACGTGACGAAACGTCCGTCGATGGACAATCAAGGCGCGACGGATTCTGGTTGCCCGCGGCATGGGAAGTTCGCTGGGATGTCCCAACGCCCTCCAAACGATTGCTTATCGGTATCATCATCGAGCCCAGCGACGCACGTCCCAGTGTGCTGCCCGGTGCATTTGGCCCTTTGGCTATTCGAGCGGCCCTAGCTAGCGGGCGTCTGACGTCAAACCGTTCCGTTCCCTAGCGAGAGTACGACTTTGAAACACGACACTGCCATGACTTGTGACTCCGAAAGCACAACTGTCAACGTAAGGCTTAATTGGACAGCGCCACTTCTTATGAGTTCGCTAGCTGACCTAAACCGTTGCGTTGGTGTCGTTTGCGTCCGCCACCACTTGAGCTTGTCTCCGTGGAGCGCTGATCACAACCAGAAACGTATCAGCAAGAACATCGGTCGAGTGAATCGCGTTACCTCGCTTGCGCGTCGGGCTACTGTCTTAGTCCGGGGTCATTTTCGCCCGTGTCACCTATTGTCAGGCAGATTAGCGACGAACAGCAGCCAGCCCCAGCAAGCCGATTAACAGCATCACGGCACTGGCTGTCTCTGGCACAGCACCCGCTGCCAACGGTGCGTCGGGATGAACTGCTTGCCAGTTTAACGCCAAGTCGTTGAGATCCGCAGGTTCAACCCTGCTCCCCGTAA
>CBDUAB010000217.1:0-6172 GCA_965365045.1 uncultured Planctomycetales bacterium | reverse complement strand
GTCGCGCGCCAACATATACACGTCATCCCGCAGAGTTTGGAAATTGTAGGAGACATAATTACGAGAGACGTCGCCCTCAAAATGCAGACTTGGCATCTTCATATTGGCCTTCTGTGACAGATGACAGCCGTAGCAGCTCGGGTTCCACGAAGAATGGCAGGCGATGCAACTCATTTTGCTGTCAGCGTGGGCACACCGGTTCGGATCGTTGTCCGGAACGTCGCCCCAGGCAAAGCTGGCATCGTCATCAAAGCGAACGGTCTTGGCGAGCGATGACTTCGCATTGTAGTCCTTGTGTATTGGATCGATTGTGTCGCGGACTTGCATGATCTCCCATTCGAGTTTTGGATCCACCATCGAACGCTGAATAAGATTGCCACGGACGATCTCAAATCGCGGTTTGCCAAACGGCGTGCTCAACGTAAACAAGTTCATCCCAATCTTCTTGTTCGTTTCTTTATCCTTACGAGCGGCAGGGCCACTTGTCGCCAGTCGTTTACGGTCCGAGGCGCGCTCGGTGATCGTGCCATGACAATCCGTGCAGGTGATCTCGATAGCTGCCCGCACTTCGCCGTAGAGTTTTGTATTGCCGTGAACATCCTGACGAAAATGGCAATCGACGCAGTGCATTCCCTTTTCCAAATGAATATCCATGTAGTGAAGCGGCGTGTCTTCGCGCTGCTTTCCGACCCGGATTTCGTCCGTGGTCGGTGGTTCCATCGCTCGCTGCAGGGACTCGTTAGATACGTCGGCGATCGGTTCGCCCTGATAGTCGAGCAGATTTCCTTTGCGATCTTTTTTGAAAACAGCTCGAAAGACCCAGCCGTGTCCGTGGAAATCGGCGAACTGTGTATGGCGCAACTTGCTATTGAGTTGGGATGCTTCGGCCAGAAACTCAGGGTCAGACCACATGCCACGAATCGAAGCTTCGTTCGGATTGCTCATCTGGGCGCGGACGATTTCCTCGGCCGTTGGATGCTTTTGATGTTTGGGGTACATCAACTCGCCGTCCGTTTCATTGTCCCACCACATGAATCCCAGATAGCTGTTCATCACGTTGGTTCCTGGGTGCACGTGACAGACGATACATTGGCTCGACGGAACTCCCAAAACAAACTGGTGAGTGATTGGATGGCCCGATTCGTTCTTGGGTATCATCGGGTCCGGCGAAAAGCTCAAACCTCGGTTGCCAAAACCGGCGTACGGTCCGGAGTTGACTGGTGAACGGTCGTTGGCATAAATGACATGGCATGCCGTGCAGCCACTGGAGCGATAGTCGCCCGGATGGTCGTTCGTACCAAGCATATTCAGCGTCGGATCGAGTAGTCGTGTTTTTTGTAACCCGATGAAGACTGGATCGGTGCGATTCATCGTGCCGAGCCCGCGGTTACTGAGCCGCGCACGAGGTCTGCCGGGCACCTCAAGAACTTCGGGGATTCCCGGATCGAGTATAAAGCGTCCGCCTCGTTCAAAAATGCGAAGAATGTTACCGGGCTGCGTCATCTCAAAACGGGGTAATGGATCGAGGAAAGGCAACACACCTTCGTTGGCCATTTCGTCTTCGCTGGGCGGGGGCACCGTTTGCAAGCGTAGAGGTGCGCCGTTCATGCTATACGCTTCGGCGTAGCGTGCCCGTTTGTCCGGTACGGCACCGTTGTTGTAAAGTGCCGCGCCCCACAACATGCAGCCGTGCGTCATCATGCTCTTACGGACTTGCAATGTTTCTTGAGTGTGACAACCAGCCATGCCGCAGCTCAGATGGGCTACGCGCAAATCACCCGGATTTACAAAGCGGACAAAAGCGGGGTTTTCGTGATTCAGCAATGTGTAGCTGCGTACTGGGTTGGCACTGCGAGGCCACGCATTGCGAAACCGTGGCTGCACGTGAGCTTGTTCCTTGTCGACGCAGTCCGCGTTGCCGCCGTGGCAATCGGTACAGCCAAGATGAATCGTCGGCTTGCGGTGCATGTCTTTGACATTCTCGTGACAGGACACACAGCCATGGCTCTTGGCGAACGCCTCGTCGCGCGTTTGACTCATGAGGTCGATGTTCTGCAACTCCGGCGGAACAGGAAAGGGGCCGTTATGCGACGGCCGTAGCGGGAACGAACCACGTTGATTGTAAGACGCCGGGCGGACCTCGGAGTCAGATTTCGCATCGGTCGCAAAGCGTATGGTCGGATTTTCGCCGGTTTGACCACAACAAATGGACTGCGCTGTGATCATGATCACCGGAATGATCACGTACCGCGATAGTTCAACTCGTGTTCGAATCGAAAAGGGCTTCAATGCAGCCTCCATGCTGTCAATAAGGACTGTTCGATCAATAACTATCGTTTATCAGCCGGCACGCGCTAGCGTCCGGTTTTCCTGAGAACCGTGGGCTAGCGCCCGGCGGCTGATGAATGCGACAGTTATTTCTCGAATCGTCCCAACTCATAATGATCAAAAGATGGCGATCATCTCCACGAACCCAGCAAACAAATTGTTTACATCACCAACCAACGGGTTGTATAAATCCTTAAACCCAGCTTCAGGATAAAGACCCGACACACCGGCAATGAACTCAAGGTTATCGTTCAGGAAAGGTCGGTATTCGAGGCCGAGACTTAGGTCATAGCCGATTTGTTCGTCGATTTCCGAGGAAAACGTGAAAAGCTCGAGGACTTCGGTGTCTTCGAACCAGAGAAAGTTCAAATTGCTGATGAGCGTTAGTTTCGGTGTGACATCCATGTCACCACCGACATTGAACAACAATAGCCCTGGATTGACGAAATTCGTTTGGCCTTGCTTTTTGCTTGACCGGAGTCGTGGCACGAGGCTGAATTCGTCGACCAAACGCACGCCGAATAGCTGTATGGCCTGACGCTGCCAAAAGCTAAATTCGCCGCCGGCAAAATTGGGTTCGTCGAAAATTGCATCGAACCCGCGAGCTTGTTGATCATTTGGATTGTCGTCGCCAGAGGCCCAAAAAAAGGATGCCCGAAAGCGGGCCCAATCACGATCGAATGACAACTCAACGGCCGCCATCTGCGCATTAATATCTTGTCGGTCGGCCGCGATCGGATTCAACGAGTCCCGCCCAAGCACCCAATAAAACGCGTGGTTGATGTTGACGCGATCAATATGACCGTCTCCGGCCCAGCCAATGTAATATGAAGTGATCTCGTGCGGCGCAAAAACACCAGCCGGATCCGGCCGGGCTAGGAAATCATTCTTGTCAAAGTGTTGGCTGGGTTTGTCTCGGTTGTAATGAAAGCTGAGCTGCGACGTATAACCGGGCCAAAGGGTGTCCTGACGAAAGTAGTTCAATATCACGGTATTTTGGTGGCGGTCGTCAAATGTGTTCAGCAGACTGTTCGTATCCTTTTCAGTCTGATCAAACCAGATCGCATTGAATTGTTCTTGGTTTGAATGCCGCGTGCCAAACAGCCTTACTCCACGGTTGATATCCTTGAAAATGAAGCCGCGAAAATCGCTCACAAACGGCTGTGAACCGGCACGCACGGAAACAAAGTCGTAGTTGGGCCCGATATCAGCAAGTTTGGTTTCCAGAAACCACTCTTCCAATGAAAAGAAAGTGCGAGAACGGCGGGTGCCTTCGCGCACATCGGGATTCACGATTGCCAACTCATCTACTTGCAAATCGTTTACGTTGAAGACCGGTGTCAGCCTGACAAGCCAATCCGGCGGCTTGAAACCGGCGTCGCCGTGAAACAATTCGAAGCTCAATAGAATCTCATTGACAAACAGAAACTGATCGGGGTCCCCAAAGAACTCTTCTTGATTTGGGTCCCCTGTGCTTTCGAACGGCGTCGTTGGCGTGGGCACCTGCCGACCGTCGAAGAGCATAAGATTCTCGAGTGTGATATTCAGAAAAGTGTGCTGGCCGACCACGGGATAGTCGCCCTTGAGCACATTCTGAGTATATGGGTTCCAGCGTGAACCCTTCTTGTAGGGGTAATCGACTCCCAGCGGGAAATCCTGATCGTAGCGGTCCCAATCTGGAAAGCCGAGCCGCCAACGATCTTCGATTGGAACAAAATGGGCGTCTGTTTGCGTTTCGGTTGGTAAGACTCCGGATCGGCCCGTGAAACCCAAGGGGAACCCGTTGAACCAACGAAAGAAAGGCTCGCCCTCCACATCCCCGACATTGTATAGGTCTGGCGACAGCAAAGGATTGTCACTTGGCGGGCGCAGAACTTTCGGTCGTAATGGCTCCTGTTCGCGTTGTTCGATCTCGGCGGAGGAGAGGCGTTCGGCTTCAGGCGAAAGAATTGATTCGATCTCGACGGGATTCACGCCATTGCGCATTTCCAAAAATGTGCGGCCGTCCACAACAGGCGCAAGGAGCTGCATTCCGCTGGAGTCGACAATTGGTGCGAAACTCTCTGGCTGCGTTTGTGGCGGAGAAGTATCCGTCGAACTCACCGGATTTTGGCCACGTTGCGCATCCGTCGCGTGAACCAATGTGCCGGCGGCGAAAAGCAAAGCGACTCCTGCGAGTGCCACAGCGAGCCGCGCGAGGGGGATGCCGACGCGCAACGACCCTGGCACGAATCGCCGCCAGACGACAACAGCTTCCGTCAGTTAATGCCGGAAATAGTAGCTCGTGTGGTGCCACCGGGGTATTAAACCGGAAAAAAAGAATAACCGGGACCGCATTGAATTCGTGGAGGCGTGCCCAGCTGGGAATTACAATTGAAAAGATGCCTGGCCAATAACTAACGTCCGTTGCCGGCCATTGGTTGCCATAACTTACTCTAAATCGCTGCTTTGCCGCGACGGAGATGTTTTAATTATTGGGGTGGCTAGCATCTTTTCGCTTGTAACGCTCGAAAGGCAAGGCTTGGCTGGGTGAGCATGGCATGGTCGATTGAATGAATGTGACGGGCTCGAAGCAGCGTTGTGATGCATTCATCGCAAGCAGGTGTGTGGCATGAATCGCAAACTCAAAAAACATTCGCAGTATTATCGGATTCGTTGCGCCTGTGAAATGCTGGAGAATCGCCGGTTGCTCACGGCCGCGTCACCTGCTACTAACGCCGTTGAAATTGGACCTTCAGACCACGCTGCCGAGGAAGTTTTTTCTCTTGATATTGATCAGCTCGCTGACCCGCACATTGTTTCGACGGGAGATTATGGCCTCGTGGACGCGGCGAGCATTGATATGTTTTTCGCCAGTGCGAGTCTACGTTCGATCGATACGCCACGCGCGGCACTGACGACCTCAAATCACGGCAGAGTTCCCCGCGCTCCTTTACCTCAATTGCCGATTGCAGCGACGCCGTGCCTGATGTCGACAGGCGAACTAACGGCGTGCGAAGTCGAAGTGCTGTTACGACGTGCCGCCGCCGCATCAGCGACGAACGACGCCATCATTGCCGTGGTGGATCGTGGCGGCAGGATTCTTGGCGTGCGCGTCGAACGTGAGGTAGATATCGACGCGTCCGACAACGAGACACTCGTGTTCGCGATCGATGGCGCGATTGCCAAAGCGCGCACGGCGGCCTTTTTTGCCAACGATGCAGCACCGCTTACCTCGCGAACGATTCGTTTCATCAGCCAATCGACGATTACACAGCGAGAAGTCGAATCCAATCCAAACTCGCATGTTCCGACCGTACGCGGTCCGGGATTCGTGGCGCCGATCGGCTTGGGTGGACACTTTCCCCCTGAGATCGCACACACACCATTAGTGGACCTGTTCGCCATCGAACACACCAATCGCGACAGTATCGTTCATCCGGGAGCGGATCACATCAAGGGGACCCCTGATGATAAGTGGTTACCCGGGCGATTCAACGAAGCTGAGCTGGCGGACATACTGACTCCACCCGAATCATACGGCTTTGTGTCTGGAAAAATGCCGGATGCCCAGGCGCGCGGGATCGCGACGTTGCCCGGTGGAGTTCCTTTATTCAAAAACGGCATCGTCGTGGGTGGCATCGGTGTGTTTTTTCCAGGTCCGTCGGGCTATGCAACGTTCGAACAGGAATTCCGTTCCAACATGAATCCGGTAACGGGTGAGCCGTTGCCTAAAGGTCAGCGGCAGACTGAGAAGGAGCGAACGAATTCAGATTTGACGCTAGAATCGGAGCTTATCGCATTGGCCGCGGCCGGAGGCAGTATCGGCGCAGGTTTCCCGGTGGATGACATAGTCGACGTCATG
>CBDUAB010000216.1:0-6183 GCA_965365045.1 uncultured Planctomycetales bacterium | reverse complement strand
TGCTGTACGTATTGATAAACCATCGCTTCGGCGGCAATCGCAACATCCCATGGTCTTTTGCCGATCTCCGTCAACCTGGCCGCGAGCTTTTGAATTTCGGGATCGTCCGACTGAATCCAATGGCTCGCGTCGAGGTACTTGCCTGTGGAAACTTCACCGACTTGCCCTGAACTCGAGTCGGCTGCCTGTGCTGCGGTCACCTGTCCCGCGGTCACGATCACCTCGGCGACGTGTTCATCAATCCCGCGAACGGTCTGATGTGTGCTCTGGATAAATGTCTTGCCGGGGTCTCCTCGCTGCATCCGAATTCGATACTTCGCGCGCCGTGTTTCGTGCGGGTTCACCTCGAGACCCTGTACCGTGACAGCAGATACGAAGCCCAAATCGAAGTCTGCTTGCGTTTCCTCCCTCAGAGCCACTTCGGAGTTAGTCCGGTAGGAGACTTGCCCCAACGTGACGTCCTCTGTTTTCTGTATTTCCCCCCTACCATTCACCCACAACGTTATTGTTTCGTCGTCGTTCGCAGTTCGCCGAGTACAGATCATGCGCATGAGCCGTGCTTCGCCATCCAACAGCGGCGTTGTTTCCCACTGGTGGGCCACCAACCGCACCACCGCAACCTGATTGAAGAACGGCAACAACGCATGGAGTGTTCTCTGCTGGCCGGGTTTCATGGGTCGATTTTGCAAGGACTGTTCCACGGCGAAATAACCACGCCAACTCACCTGCCACGCCAACTGTGAATCTTGCCGGCTTCCCGTGGACTCCAGCGCGATATCAAGATAGTCGTCATGCGCCGTCAGCGTAGAAGACATAACGTTTGAACCATTAGTGAGTGACCACTGACAATTGACTAATTCGCCGTTGGTCGTTTCAAGTGATTCGTACTGGAGTTCCTGATTTGTTACGTCACCAAATCGCCGGATTCCTTGGACGACGCGCTTGGTTGTACGCACAAGACGCCTCGAATTCTCGATCACAATGTCCGAACGTGAAACGCTGTAACCCGTTTTAGTGCCGTTTAGATAGTGGGCTTCCCACGTTTCATCGCGGTCGATTGTTGGAACACCGTCCTGAAGCGGGGAACCGGTACACCCAGAAAGTGTTCCTACCAATACGATGGCCACAATGTGCGTGAACAATTGATTCGCCGTTGTGCTAAGTCCTGGCAAAATCAAATAGGTGCGGTGCCCTTTTAACACATGAGGGCTTGATTCGAACGCACGTTGGCGAATTTGTTTCTTCGATGCATCAAGCATTATTTGAGGATGTTGCAAGAATCGCTCCTCTCTCCGCACTACCCGTCAAACTTGTCGGCATCCCACGAGTCCGAGTGTTATCCTGCGAGTTTTTAACAGTTTCCGCCGATCAGCCGCCAACCATTCAGATTTAACGGGGCTAGACTTCCACAGTCTCAGCGGACAACGTCCGTACGGATACATGACCGGCAGGATAACGGGTTGTAGCGAATTTGGCACTTGCACTTTCTGCCTGGCGTTTTTTTTGTTTTTGGACACGTATCGGCAAGTGACTTTTCGTCATGAGTTACTTTGACCCGTGCAACATTGAGATGACGCGTTAGTTTCGAGGTCGAAATGGGTTTTTTGAAGAACTTTTTCACCAGCGCTCTTAACGAACAACCTCAGGTTACTTCCACGAATAGCTTTGAAAGCTTATCGGGGGAAGCCCTGGAGCGACATCTCAGCATAACACGTTACGGTGATTTTGAGCTAACGGACGCCGTGCGACCGTCGTACGACCTCAAAGTCGTTCCCAGTCAGGGCTATCGCCACGAGTTCTATCGAGACGAGGACGATGGAGCGAGCGTGCCGGTGATTATGAGCTCGGCCACCAAGGCAACTGTCTTTGAAGTTTTCATGGACCTGCTCGATCCCTTGGGAAGCGTCGTCGACGTGGTGCTCGAAACCAGCCATGACCGAGAAAAGACGGGCCATGATGACCTGTATCGCGAACATATCGATATGCCGGTTCTCAAGAGCATCCTTTGGGAATACGAAGACCTTCTCACGAATGATGGTTGCACAGGCATCGCCGTGCTGAACCCGCAGATTCCACTGGAAGTACAGTTCGACGAGCACAAACTGCTGATCGTCTACGGACAGGCTCTAACGAGTTTCGAACGAATTCTGGAATCACACCGCGTGATGTGCATAGAAGAGACTCGTTTCATCACGGAAGCGGAGCATGTGCATTCGTCTTGCGACAAGTACGTAAGAGCATTCGATGAACTAAAAACATCTCTGGGCATGGATTCCGGCTCCTATTGCTAGGCGTTGTCTCAAATCCAACGGTAGCCCGACGCGCACGCGACGATCACTGGTGGAAAGCGCTCACTGGTGGAAAGCGCTCACTTGTGTCCCTCGCGTGCGCGTCGGGCTTCCGTAATAGCGGCTTCTTTTTTAGCTCCCTGCATCTCATTCGATACTCCAGCCGCGCATCGCTTCCAACTGGGATCGTTTGGTCATGTCGTAATCGAGGGGCGTGAGTGTGATGAACCCTTTTGCTAACGCCGTCAAATCAGTTTCCGTTTCGCCCGGTACAGGCGGCGGATCGTTGGTCGCCCAATAGTATGTGCGTCCCCTCGGGTCAGACCGTTTGATAAAATGTTCTCCGTAACGTTGAATGCCCATCGGCACAATACGTAGCTCTGCGGGTTCAATGGTCGCCGAAGTCGGGAAATTCAAATTGTAAAGCTGCGGCTCGGTGTCTTTCTGGGCAAGGATCTGGTCGATAATCGCGCGCGCCTTAGGTGCCACCACGTCGTATTTGGCATGATCATCATACTCGAGAGAAACGGCGATGCTGGTGATCCCGAAAAATGCTCCCTCAATCGCTGCCGCCACCGTGCCGGAGTACAAGACGTTAATGCCCGCGTTCAGCCCACCGTTGATGCCGCTCACCACAATGTCCGGGCGCTGCGGACACAGCTCGAATACGCCGAGTTTCACACAGTCGGCCGGGCTGCCTTCGACCGCCCAGCCACGTCGTCGCTCACCTTTAAAAACCTCTTTGCAAGTTAGCGGCACAAGAAAGGTGATCGAATGCCCAACGCCGCTTTGCTCGATGGCTGGGGCCACAATCGTGACGGTGCCAAGTTTGCTCAGCTCGCGTTCCAGCGCTGCCAAGCCAGGCGCGTGAATGCCGTCGTCATTTGTCAATAGTATTTCCATGCGTCTGTGCGTCTGTGGTCTGCGGTCTGGAGCAACGAGCAGTCTGTGGGGCTTCTCGTCGTGGTCTGCACTATACCGCGTGCTCGGACGTTACATCAATTGACCTAGCGAGCTCGTGCAGCGTGTCCCGCTCGAATGATTTCGCATCGGACGAGGCTTTATGGTGTTTTCGTGGTCACCACGGCAGTTGGCCTCCTTTTACCTGAACGTGGACATCCGTATAATTCGTGGTTTCTCTGACCCTAAATGCCCGTCCTATGAGTTCTGCTGCAACTACGGCGTCGATTTCTTCGCCAAGCATCACCGACCAACATGTGTTGGTACTCGACTTTGGTTCACAGTACGCGCAATTGATTGCACGACGCGTTCGTGAGCAACATGTCTATTGCGAAATCGTGCGCCATGATATTAGCGCGGAGCAGGTTCGCGAGCGTAAGCCACATGGTTTGATTCTGTCTGGCGGTCCGTCAAGCGTTTATGAAGAAGGCGCGCCGCATTGCGATCCGGCGATCTTTGACTTGGGCATCCCGGTCCTAGGCATTTGCTACGGCATGCATTTGGCCTGTGAAATATTGGGCGGCCAAGTAAAAAGCGCGCCCGCGCGTGAATACGGTCGGTCACGGTGTCGTTTTGATGCGGACGTCAATCTGTTCGCCGGTATTCCGGCAGAAACTGACGTTTGGATGAGTCATGCCGACCAAGTCGCCGAGGTTTCGGCTGATTTTCAGACGCTGGCGTCGACGGAAACGTGTCCGTTAGCGGCCGTGAAGCATCGTGATCGGCCCGTCTACGGATTGCAATTTCATCCCGAAGTGACGCATACGGACCAAGGCAACCGATTCCTTAAGAACTTCCTGACGGAGATCTGTGGTTGCCAGCAAAAATGGCGCATCAGTGACTTCGCCGATCAAACGATCGCGCGGCTGCGTGAGTTAATCGGTGAACAACGGGTCATTTGCGGACTCTCTGGCGGCGTCGATTCGGCAGTGACCGCGGCGCTGCTATACAAGGCCATCGGACCTCAGTTGACTTGTATTTTAGTTGACAACGGTTTGTTGCGCAAGGACGAAAAGGAATTGGTCGTCGAGGAATTCAGCAGGCACTTCCAGACCGACCTGCATGTTGTCGACGCCGAGCAGGAATTCTTGAGCGAGTTGGTGGGGATCGCCGAGCCACAGGAAAAGCGGCGGCGGATTGGCCACGTCTTCATTGATTGTTTCAAAAAAGAGGCTCAAGGCATTACCGATGTGCAGTATTTGGCACAGGGAACGCTGTATCCGGATGTCATCGAAAGCGGCGCTGCCAAGGATGGACCAGCCGCCACGATCAAGTTGCATCACAACGTGGGTGGCTTGCCAGAGGAGATGGATTTTGAACTAATCGAACCGCTTCGTGATTTATTCAAGGACGAAGTACGCAGTCTGGGCAGCGAATTGGGTCTGCCAGACGACTTGGTATGGCGACATCCGTTCCCCGGGCCGGGCTTAGCCGTACGCTGTCTCGGCGAAATCACGAAGGAGCGGCTGGACGTATTACGCGAGGCCGATGCGATTGTCGTCCATGAGATCAACAAAGCCGGTCTTTATCGCGATACGGCTCAAGCCTTTGCGGTGCTCCTGCCAGTTCAAAGTGTCGGTGTGATGGGCGATGCGCGCACGTATGAAAACGTGGTTGTTGTTCGCTGCGTTGACAGCGATGACTTCATGACAGCGGATTGGAGCAGGCTGCCGTACGATTTACTGGCACGGATTTCGACGCGCATCATCAACGAAGTCAAAGGCGTCAACCGTGTGGCATACGATATCAGTACAAAGCCGCCCGCGACAATTGAGTGGGAGTGACCTCGCCGGTCGCGTTGCTATACGGCACGCCGTCGGCTCTGGCAGTAACCCGAAGCGTAAGCGAGGGACCTAACCTGTTTCGTCACTTACGCTTCGGGTTACGAGGAATTGTGCCATATTCAACCGCGTGAAGTATAGGAAGGAATGCCCGTTGCTTTCGCGTAAATGCTTTACAAAAAAAACGGGCGATTGCTAGCAAGAAAAACGACCGTGGTTGCTGGGAACAACCACGGTTCGGAAGAGGAGCGGGTGACTATGGCCAACGTCTTTGCGGGGCGAGCTGAGGTGTCTTACCGGGCACTCGTAAGGCGTTCGGTCAATAGTCGGCAGGTTAGTTTGAGGCTCAGTCAAGACTACAGATCGTCCCCGCATGACTCGCAGGAACAACAATCTGGGTACTGCCATAACAACGTGAATGTTCCACAGGACTGGATCAATCGTTACAACTTCACATGAACAAACAGTACATCTTTACAATCGCTGACCTAACCAAGAAGCACGGGCAACGTGAAGTTCTCAGTGACATTTGGTTAGCCTTTTATCCAGGTGCCAAGATCGGCGTACTGGGGCGTAATGGCGCGGGTAAATCCACACTATTGCGGATCATGGCGGGGCAGGATACGGAGTTTGAGGGCGAGGCGCGCCTAGCGCACGGATACACCTGTGAATACCTTTCCCAGGAACCGGTTCTTGATCCCGACAAGGACGTCCGCGGCAATGTTGAAGAAGGTTTGTCGCAGCGCCGGGCCACGCTCGAACGCTATAACGAGATCAATATGCGTCTCGCCGAGCCGATGGAGTCGGACGAGATGGAAAAATTGTGCGACGAATTAGCGCGGGTCCAGGATCAGATCGAAGCCGGCAACTTGTGGGAGCTGGACCGCCAGATCGAGATCGCGATGGACGCGATGAATTTGGCGCCGGCTGCTGCCGATGTGACAAAGCTATCGGGTGGGGAACGACGTCGTGTCGCATTGTGTAAGATATTGCTGCAACAACCCGACTTGCTGCTGCTGGACGAACCGACGAACCATCTCGATGCCAGTGCAGTGGCTTGGCTCGAACGTCATTTAGCCGATTATCCCGGTACGGTCGTCGCGGTAACACACGATCGATATTTTCTCGATAACGTGGCGGGTTGGATTTTGAAG
>CBDUAB010000215.1:0-6185 GCA_965365045.1 uncultured Planctomycetales bacterium | reverse complement strand
GTCCGCACGGAAACACGAAATGGGTGTGCTTCGCACTTCCACTTTATCCGCATTAGGAATTGTCGTCGGATTGCTTCTCTTCGTTATTCCCTAACAGTCATTGCCTCAAAAACGCCAATATGAAAGACAAAAGGCCTATTGCGATTGTGATTGTCTTTAGCATCTCGGCGCTCGTCGTCGGGATTGCGTGGATTTGGTCGGCACCACATCGGGCAGCGATTGCGGTCAACGGAGCGTCATGGAGCGGAAGCAGCACTCGCAACGGGAATAAGGGTAGTGGAACGCGAACCGTAGGTATGCCAACGGACACCATCGTGTTAGCGGCAGCGGAGGATGCCGAAGTCGAGGGAGCAGTAATTTGCGGCAGTTGTCGTTTTGGGACTGGCGAGCCGTGCAATGTTATGATCTGGAATCGCGATGCAAAGTTCCTTTGTACTGTGTTACCTAACGCACAGTTGGCAGGGCTTCAGAAACGAATCCCCGATCAATGATCGTGACGATCTCCACGAGCGACGGTCGTCGCAAAGGGTACCATCACGCGGCACGACAATAAGAACTACATCTTGGTCAATTCGTACGTCACCACTGGTGAAGTATTGCTCGGATCTGGCACTCGCAACTGATTCGAGACGGATCAATGAGGTGTTGATTGATTGCTATTGCTGAACACGATAGCCTGATCCGAAAGGCCTAGCCACAACGGGATTACCGCATGCGAATCGCAATTTCGGGAAAAGGCGGCAGTGGTAAAACGACCATCGCGGGAACGTTGGCGCGATTGGCGGCAAGGCGATTGGGCCGAGTTTTAGCTGTGGACGGTGATCCCAATCCCAATCTCGCGCAAACCATTGGAATAGATGCACCGGAAAAATGGGATTTGGTTCCGGGTGACCTTTTGACTACGGTCGAAGAGAATGGCGAGAAACGAGTACAGCTCGCAAAACCAATCAATGAAGTCATCACCGAATTCTCAGTCGATGGGCCTGACGGCGTGAAGCTATTGACGATGGGTGAAGTCGATCATGCAGGCGAAGGGTGACTGTGCCGCGCTCATGCAACGGTCCGTGAGATCGTGGGAGCAACGCTTGAAGAATCTGATTTGCCAGTCGTGCTGGACATGGAAGCATCGCTGGAACATATGAGTCGAAACACGGTTCGGCATATCGACATAATGCTTATCGTGACTGAACCCTATTTTCGTTCACTTGAAACTGCGCGGCGATTGTTTCGCTTAGCCAACGAAATTCCGATCGAAAAGGTATTCGGTGTTGCCAATAAAGTGCGAAACAAATCGGAAGAAACTGCGATCCGTTCTTTCTTGGATCAAAAGAGCTTACCATTATTGGCGATAATACCTTACGATGAGTGTGTTAGCCAAGCAGATTTGAATGCTCAATCACTAATCGACTTTCAGGGCGACGCTCCGGCGGTGAGCGCGATTGAACAATTATTGGACAAGGTCCTCGAGATTAGTTGATCTGGAGCCTGGGAGAGATTTCAAAAGATACTACTTCAGGAAACGGCCATGATCGCAAATGATGAGTCCATTCCAAAGGAAAAACCCTTAAGCGGTTTATCCAGAAAATACAAACACGTTCACGTGTTTTGGCTTGCGGGAATGAGCTGTGATGGATGCTCGATCGCAGTGACAGGTGCAACGAATCCACCGATCGAAAATCTCCTTGCCGGCACAGTTCCTGGGTTGCCTCAACTGATTCTTCACCATCCCGTGTTAGCAGTTGAAGCGGGAACCGAATTCACCGAGCCGTTCTATCAAGCCTGGCGTGGCGAACTCGATGCACCCTACGTTGTGGTCCTAGAAGGATCCATCGCCGACGAACGAATTGCCGCCAAAGACGGTGGCTATTTTTCCGCCATGGGGGCCGAAAATCCAGATAGCGATGAACACGATCCTTGGGCTGAGCAACCAGTATCCACAGCCGAGTGGATTAAGCGGCTAGCCCCCGGCGCTGCTGTCATGATTGCCATCGGCACATGTGCGACCTGGGGAGGCGTCCCTGCGGCGATCGGCAATCCAACGGGTTCGATGGGCCTGATGGATTACTTAGGCGCTGATTATCGCGGCACGTTGGGTCTACCAATCATCAATATTCCTGGCTGCGCACCCGTTGGAGACAACTTCAATGAAACGGTTGCAGTTGTATTGATGTTTTTGGAAGGCCTTGGGCCACTTCCCGAATTTGACGAGTTGGGCCGGCCTGCATGGCTATTCGGCGAAACCGTGCATCGCGGTTGCACGCGCGCAGGCTACTACGAAGAAGGCACTTTTGCCAAGGAGTATGGTGACCACGAGTGCCTCGTCGAGATCGGTTGTTGGGGCCCGGTTGTGCAGTGCAATATCGTTTCGCGCGGCGCCATCAACGGCATTGGTGGTTGTATGAAAACGGGCGCCGTTTGTATTGGCTGTACGATGCCCGGATTCCCAGACAAGTTTTCCCCCTTTTACAAAGCTCCGCCCGGATCGGAGATTTCTGGGACGATTTCGCGGCTTGTAGGTTCGTTCATTCGTCCGTTGCGCCGCATGACACAAGAGACTCGCAATCGTACAAGGCAGTGGAAACCTGGTGACATTCCAAGCGGATGGGGCAGCGTCAGTAAAGCCGGCGTATTGAATCGCGTCAACGATTTCTTCTACGACAAATTGCAGTTCTACGGTCGCAAAAAGCCGGGGCACGATGACGACAGGGAGAAAAACGGATGATTTGGATTGGTGTTGCGCTCGTAATCGTTGCTGTTGCTGCAGCGTTATTGATTTGGATTTATCTGGAAGCCAATGGCATTTTAAAACATGCGGTTCGCGCGCTGATTGCGGGCAAAAAAGTCGAAGTCAACACGCGAATCTTACGTGCGATTCCAGATGTTAACAGCTTGTTAAATGAAACGGACGATGCCGTAGGCACAATCGGTGGCCAGGCGGCCGCGTTGGCTAACGCTTTAACGCCGCATGACAAAACGTGACCTAACCAAGGGCCAACATTATGGACATTTGGATTATTTCCGTCGTTCTGGCGTTTGTGGTGACGGCAGTGGTTGGCTTGTTGTTGTGGATGATTCTTGCCAAAGCCAAGCAAATCAACGACGGAGTAAGTCAGATTTGGGATGTCGGTCAAATGATCGCCGCCAACACAATCCACGTACCGGCGTTGATCCAAACAAACTCACTGGTCAAATCGATCACCAAAAAAGTGCCCGGACTGTTAGGTGAACTCGACCAAATCGAATTTCATGCCCAGTCTTGCGAAAACTGCCCCAAGTGTATCGACGAATGACGAATCGTATTTGCGCTATGCAAACGTAGTGGAGAAACTCATGGTGATTTTGGCTGTGTTGTCTGCGGTGGCCGTAGTTGCTTTTCTATTGGTGCTGGCCACGCTAGCCATTCGAATTGCCACTACGCTTGAATCAATCGGCAATCGAGAGCCGTCAATAGGCCATCAAGGCCACATGAGCTTTCTTTCCAAGATTTCGCTTGGCGTTCGCGCGATCGAAGGTGAAACGAGCCAACTACCACCCCAGGCGACTGAATTGAATCAGAACCTGCAGCCGCTGGCTGCTGGATTGATCGCGGTTCGTGACAAACTAGCGAGCATTAGAAAACGCGTTCAGCAACAAAAGGGATAGGCCATGGAGATTCCAACGGCAGTTTACGTGATTTGGGTCATCGTATTGGTGGTCGCGTATCTGGCCGTGCCAATTCTGCTGAAAGTGTTGACTCGTATTCTGCGAGCCGCTCAAAAGATTGACCGATACGCCAAGGAAACCCGCCAGGCATCGCAAGGTATTCGTTCACATGTCGGCCACGCTGGCGCACTTGTCGAAACGAATAAATTACTAACGGCAGCTCATGGCGTTGCGGATGAGATAGGCAGCGAAGGAACACAGTTAGTTGGCGAGCTACTAAAACGAGCGGGAGCCTAGGCATGACGGTCCTTATTATTCTCAGCGTCGTATGGGTTACCGTGCTGGTTCTTGCCCTAGTCGGCTACCTGGGCTTGGCGGCAATATACTTGCACCGCGCTCGATCTCACGTCGCTGGAATCGCCGACGATTTGGAAGCAGTCGCCAAGGGAACTGAACCACTCAATGACCTGCTTGGCGAGGTTGCTACACACGTCACCGCGATTCACGACGACATGCACGCCGTTCAAACAGGCCTTGGGCAAGTGCTCGAAGCCGTTTCCAAGAAACAGACCGTCGAAGCGCCCTAACAAAAGAAAAGTCACCCATGTGCTTTGAAACACTACCCATTGAATTTGACGCGGCCGGAAACGCGACATTAAAAGAAGGTGTTCGCGATCCGTACGGATACGAAACTCAATCAATCGGTGACGAACAAGATCGTTTGAAAAAACTCCTTGCGCAAAACGGTTACATAAAATCCGTTGACTTTGATCCGGTCACACGCGTGGCTGGTGCATTGGCCTTCCACAGCGTCGTCGACTTACAAAATCGCGAGGTGGTTTCGGCCAATTCGATGGCTACATTGTTTCGCGGTTACGAAGTGATTCTCAAGGGCCGCGATCCAGTCGACGCCATCTTTATTAGCAGTCGTGCGTGTGGAGTTTGCGGTGGTGTCCATGCAACCGTCGCAGCCGAGGCGTTGGAAATGGCGTTCGATGTTCAGCCACCCCCGCTGGGAATCGTCGTGCGCAACATGCTATTGGCTTTGGAATACCTGTACGATCACCCGTTGCATCTGTTTTTGTTGGCTGGCCCTGACTATTCGCAGATGATGGTCGAGGCGACCACTCCCAGGTTATGGGAAAAAGCAAAGCAAACAGAATGCAAGCGTCCAAACCTGCACGATTTTCGGATGATTGGCGACATCATGCTCGCCATGAATCCGCTCAAAGGGAACCTGTACCTCGAAGCGCTGCACATGACTCGTGTCGCACGCGAAGCATACTGCTTGTTAGGTGCGAAATATCCACATCCGGAAACGATTGTGCCCGGAGGCATCAGCGCCACGATCACTTTGCAAGTATTCAACGAAGTCTACACGCGACTCCAGCAGTTCTTTGACTACTCGAAAAAGGTTTGCGCAATCTGGGACGACTTGACCGAGTTCTTTTACGAGTACGATCCGCGATATCGCAAGGTTGGCACGCGAGACAAGAATATGATTGACACCGGTGTTTGGGATGATCCGGAGACCTATGACACAAACTACGACAACATTAGCGACTGGGGCAATCGTCGCTGGGCGACTCCCGGTGTAATCATCGATGGAAAACTAGTCACCACGCGATTGCACGACATCAACATTGGTTTGGAAGAATTCGTTGACCACTCGTATTACGAACAATGGGACGGGATGCCGTTTCCCAATGATCCTAGCGGCAATCCTCTTAGCCCATATCACCCGTGGAACAAAACAACGATTCCTAAACCAGGTAAACAAAACTGGAAAGAAAGGTATAGCTGGGCGACTTCGCCGCGCTGGGATCGCAAGTCGGTCGAAGCCGGCGCCTACGCACGTATCTGGAACACCGCCGCGGCCCAAAAGCTGCCGTTCACTCGTTTCCTGGAGTCGACCGGAGAAAGTCTGAGAATTCTGGTACCCGAAAGCGCAATGCCTGAGACGTTAATGGAATGGAAGATTCCTGAAGACTGGAACGCGTTTGAACGTAATTTGGCGCGGGCATATGCCATTCCGTATAGCGCCATGGTTGCGATGGATAACTGGATGTTGGGTATGGACTTGCTCAAGCAAAACAAAACCGCCGTCAGTACACCATTCGATTTGAAACGCAAAGGCACCAACATTGGTGTTGGGTTTTGGGGTGCGGGCCGTGGGTTTTTAACACATCACATCGTTGCCGAAAATGGAGCACTTGAAAACTACCAAATCCTCACGCCATCCACGATTAACGCATCGCCTCGCGATCCGATGGGTCAACCTGGTCCATATGAAGAAGCGGTTATGAATACTCCGATCCTGGAAGAATTCGACTCGCCGGACGACTACAAAGGCATCGACATTCTGCGAACCATTCGCAGCTTCGATCCATGTATGCCTTGCACGACTCACACGATGGTCAAAGATCACGACCTTGTCGTCACTCGCGAGGTTAACACCTGCGGTTGCGGCGTATCGTGATGGATGGTGAATTGCAAAAAAGAATTCTTATCGCGGGCGTGGGACACCGTTTTTGGCAGGACTT
>CBDUAB010000214.1:0-6196 GCA_965365045.1 uncultured Planctomycetales bacterium | reverse complement strand
CGCACCACACCTCACGTCCGCGCCACACGTTGTGAAGCTTGCCGTGGCGCAGTTCGGCTAATTGCTCGGGTAAGGCCACCAGAGTTGGCCGCCATGTCTTCCAACTCTTGGCGACTGCATTTTTTGTACCGTCAATGAGACCGGGTATTTTCCCCGAATCATGCAAGCGCGCGAACCATTTGGCCCGTTGTGCTTCATAATAAGAATCTAGTTTGGCGACGGATCCCATCGAAAAATCCAAGGCCGTCGTTTTTGCAGCCATTAGATCGGAAAGCAATTCGTCAACGTAACTCCACGTGAGCTGCGATTCTGGAGACGCATTCAACAGAGGACACGCTGGCGGATCGATAAAGGCAGCACGCGAATCGTACTGCATCAGTCCGAGTGGGCCGCCCAGCAGGGATAACAGCACAGCAAGCTTCGTAATCGGTAGTTTCATACGACTAGGACTCGATCTATGTGAATCACGGGAACAAACCGGACTCCGTTCCGACACAAGGCTCGGGCAGAATCATGGCTCTTCACTGAATTACGGGACCAAGCTGCTTGCTTTTCCCGCCACTCAATGCGAATCCAAACAATGCCGCAGTGATGCTATCGGTCCGCGTATTTGAGACCGTTAGATAAACAATGCTTGTCGCGAAAGACTATAACATCGTACGGCTAAGTATCACGAACAGCGAAAGTCGTTCGGCCTTACCGTTTTCGACGCGGATGCCGTTCGTAGCTTTTCTGACACAATCACCGTTGACGATGGTTTGACGAACGACCATATTGGCTCGCCTACCGGCGTGGTTCCTATTAGGTTTGAAAGGTCATCGCAATCTCCATCCGACGGCGCATCACACTGAAGTCATGGGTTTTCACGCATATGTCGCGCTAGCGACGATCATTCTGATTTTTGTGACGATTCAGCTCCGTCGGCGGACGCCGACGGATCTGCTGTTTCTCGGCGGACTCGTGTTCGTGACGTTGTGTGGCGTGATTACACCAACTCAGGCACTCGAGGGATTTTCGAGTCCAGCGATATTGACGATCGGTTCTCTGCTTGTTTGCGCCGCCGGCTTGCGCAACACGGGTGTGCTCGATTGGCTAGGCCATTTGCTATTGGGTACTGCCCATTCGGAGCAGGCTGCCTTACGCCGTTTGGGCCTCAGCATGATCGCGACGTCCGCTTTTGTGCTGAACACGGCGCTTGTCGCCATGTTTATGCCAGTCATGATCGATTGGTGCCGCAAACGGAATATTTCTCCTTCGCGCATGTTGATTCCAGTCAGTTATTTCGCGATTCTCGGCGGTGTCTGCACGCTAGTCGGAACGAGTACCACGATCGTCGCAAACACAATTCTCGAAGCGAAAGAAGGCAACGAAAAGGATAAGCTCGTTCGTATCCAACGCGAACTCGAAAACGCGGACCGAAACGACGCAGCCGAGATCGCGCGGCTGCAAAAGAAGCTGGCCGATCAGGATACGTTCGTGGAACGAGTCCGACCAATGAGCTTGTTCGAAATTGGCCGCGTCGGATTGCCGTGCGCCATCGTTGGTGCACTGGTCTTGATAACGATCGGGCCACGTTTGATGCCGGATCGACGGGATATCGTCGAGCGACACGACACAAACCGCCGCGAGTATCTTGTTGAGATGTTGGTCCAACCCGATTGCCGTTTGATTAACCAGACCGTCGAAAACGCCGGATTACGGCAGTTGCCCGGATTGTTTTTGATCGAAATCAATCGCGGTACGGACCTGATCACGCCCGTCAATCCCAAGGACACTATTCGAGCGAACGATCGGCTTGTCTTTACAGGCATTGTCAGCACGATTGTCGATTTAGAAAAAATACCCGGTCTCGTGCCAGCAACGGAACTGCCCCTAACAAGGCAAAACCGCATGGGCAGCCAATTGACCGAGGTTGTCTTGTCCCCGTCATGTCCGTTGATCGGCTCAACCGTGCGGGATGGTTTGTTTCGCCAACGATACAACGCGGCGATCGTTGCAATTCATCGTAACGGTGTGCGACTTACCCACAAGATTGGCGATATTGAACTCGAATCCGGCGATACGTTATTGCTGCAAACGCGTGTCGATTTCGTAAATGCCTACCGTCACAGTCGAGATTTCTACTTGGTTGGCGGCGTTGAGAGTGAGGGTCCTCGCCGTCACGACCGCGCCATTTGGGCGGGTGTTTTGGGTTTGTTGCTGGTTGCTTGGCTGAGTGTTGCCAGTTTCTTGCCCGGGCAAGGCATATTGTCCGGGTTTTCTTCGCACGCAGTGGCCGCGTTGACGATTGCCCTCGTGATTGTTGTCACACGGTGCCTACCGGTCGCGTCCGCCAGGAACGCAATCGATTTACCATTGCTACTGACCATCGCAGGTGCCATTGGCCTGGGTAATGCCATTGATGCCAGCGGAGCCGATGACGCGATTGCTGGCTTTTTAGTCAACATCGTCGGTGATAATCCAATGTTATTGCTGATCATCATCTACATCCTGGCAATGGTCTTCACGGAGATGATCACCAACAATGCGGTCGCGACAACGCTGCTGCCACTGGCAATCGCCACGGCATGCCAAGGAGGATATAATCCGCGACCCTTTATCATGGCGATCGTCACCGCCGCATCTTTGGCATTTCTCACGCCGATCGGATACCAAACGAACTTGATGATCATGGGACCTGGCGGTTATCGACCGTCGGACTTCTTGCGAGTTGGGTTGCCAGTAGCGTTTGCGGTCGCAGTCACTGCACTAACGGTTATACCAATGGTTTGGAGTTTCTAAGCTGTTGCCGTAGATGGCCAGCCAGTGAAGTCAGCCGATGCTTTTCTGAAGCACATCGAAGCCAAGCGTCCCGGTGATCAGGTACTGCTGACGGTGGTCCGAAACGGAAGTGAAATCAACATTTCGCTCTTATTGGTGGCTGGCGAGTAACGGCGATTTCACGCTTCGACGGTGGATACGCCGGCCTTGGCTGGCACCGGCAGTGGGGCGTGACCGAGCGAGCCTTCAGCTTGCTCGGCAAGCTGGGCAATCACGATAAAACACCGTCGGTATAGCGACTCAAGCTGTCCGACAAGTTCCGCTGAATGCGTAACCAATGTTTGGCCGTCGATTCCGTCAGGTAGATCGTCACAATCGATGTTGCCGAGGCCAAATAACTCGGCGGCGCAAGTAAACCTCGGCAGCTCGGCGTTAATGTCGCGCAACAATTCCATCGTTTCGCAGCTCGAGAGATTGATGCAATTCGTCAAGTCTTCGACGTGCTCGTTGCCCGCCAGGTTAAACCACAGACAACGCAGTTGACGATGCCGACCCGCCAGTTCACGGACTTTGGGCCAGATGGATTTAAGATCCGACAGGCACTTTACCGCAATTCTCGCGGATTCAATTTCGTCGCTAGAGCGGACGAACTGTTGAGCGATCTCTGGTACTCCGGCAAGCTGCAGAGCGGCCACGAAGCGTAGCACGGCTTGCTCCCGAAGCTCTTGCACAGACTTGCGACAGTCGTTGAGTTTTTCACCATGCGCCTGGCATGCTTCCCGGACTACTCGATTGGCACTACTGCTCAAACCCAAAGCGTCCGAACCAATTTCCAAGCCCGCGGCGGACATGGTTTCGGCCATCTGTAGGGCACGTTGACGCATGATAGCCCCGGAAAGTTCGTGCAGGTCGGACTGCTGCTCCCGCACTAACGTGAGGTAGCGGTTGCGCGCTTGGTCGAGAAGCTCCAGCATTCGCTTTGGCTCTTTGGCCGGTAACAGGTCTTGCAGTGGCAGGAAGAACTCTTGATGTGATGTGAGAACGTCGCCCTGCAGAAAGCGATCTAGTACATCACTTGAATCGAAATTGCTGGTGTCATAATTATCGAGGGTTTGACGTGGTTGCGGCGCAGGAGGCGTGACGTTGGCCGTTCCTACCGGTGGCTCCTTTGCCTCCGTCTGCGGTATTGGCGCCGAAGTTGCCGCTGGCGATCCTGGCGATTTAGCGTTTATCTGTTCGTCACTGTCTGCTGGTGGCAATGGGATCGAAGGCGCTAAGGAAGATGGTGTGACAACGTCCTCTTCCGCACTCTTCTCGCCCGCATCATGGCTCGCTATTCGGTCAGCGAAATGCGTTTCATAGTGATCTTTCGAAACTTCGCGACACAGCGCACCGAATCCCGCGAAGACTTTTTCGGCCGGTGCGTCGATGTGAAAGATCCCAGGTGTATTGAGTTGCTGTACCCGTGCGACGCGTTGAGCCATGCTCTGTCCGGCAGTGGATTCCGCCGTCGGCATCATCAAGTCTTGGCAGATTTCATTGATCTTCTGCGGCTGTTTGGCTTTCAGCGTGTGAATCCTGCCGGCATAGAACTTGGGTAAATCTGGAATCTCGCGACCAGCGCATTTCGCCGCCTCTAGACCTTGGCGTGATAGGGCAACAACTTTTTGCAGTAGATGCACGTCCAAATGTGTTGCGGCAAATTCTTCACTGCCGCTTATTTTGGCCTGACGGTAATCCGCGTCACGCTCGATGTTGGTCTTGATCGCGGCGCCAAAGAGTTCGGCAAGTTTGGCAAAGCCCCAGGGTATGAACCCGATGGAAACACTGCTCTTCTGCCGCTCAATACCACCCCAATGAGGCACCACGAATTCGCCGGCGCCCTTCTTATAAGCGGAACGCGCAAACAAATCGTGGATCATTTGCACAAAGGACCAATAAGCCACTTCAGGACGCTTGGAGCATTGATGCAGTTGCTGACCCAACAGCCCGGCCAATTGCCGTAGCGTACATGTGGCGATTAATGGCAAACCGAACGTGACGACAGTTTTGTCGTCGTCGCCTTTAAAGACACGCACCTGTGTATCTAAGTCGGCCATGATTGCGGTAGGCCGATCGGCACCAACATGATCGGCAATGGCGTGCACAAACTGGAACAGCGTGCCATGTTCCGTTTCGGAAAGCTCATACGAAGATTCCGGTTGTTTGCGCGTGAATAAAAATGGGACGATCATAAAGACCAATACAAGCACGCCGCCGACAATAGGGGCGTAATACGCCAAGGTCGTTTCGTTGTGGGGCTCCAACAGCCCGTGTAGGTTGGTTGCGTGCACCCACAAGCCTAGGAATAGCAAACCAACCAAACCGCCGTAGATGATTGGCAGCGCAAGCACTGAAAAAAAACCAGTAATCACTCCCATCCAGCCGGATCTAGATAAAGGTTCCAAATCCTGTCGGGTTTCAAAGGGAGCGAGCCAGCTGGGGACGGTTGAGTTGACTTCGCTGGAGCTAGGAGTTGGCATCGCGTCGCGTGCTTTCTCGTTTAAACGCGTCTCTGACATTGCAAAATCTTCACGCCTAGGTTGCAGGTTCTCGGGTAAGAATATCCAAACCATAGCTTTGAATACCGCTTCTATCGGTTTTTAGTGAATCGACTTGCGATGATGCCGCGCTCAGGTCGCCACAATCCTCACGCGCAATAAAAACGACTGCCATCAAGGGCAGTCGGACCTGTGGCAGTCAGACAACTGCTACATTTGGCACCATCGTTCGAAAAATCAGTGGAGGAGTGATCGCAAGAAAATTGTTGTCTATGCTGCGTGTGAGATTTTGTTTTCAGGTTGAAGCAAATGCCTCAAATTCCATGTCCTGAACGGCGTTGCTCCGCACACCAACTCCGTTGCAAGCGGCCGCCACATACCGAGCACGAGATCGCGGGACGGCGGTTTGCTCCAGGAACCCAACATACCGAGCGCTTGTGTGCGCATCTTGACCGGTCGTTGCTTATCCGCGGCGAATTCCGCAAGAGTGAATGCTTCTTTTTCACCGCCGAGATGGAAGTTCGCGTTGAGTACCCGGCGCAAAAACGGCTCTGTGTTGATTGGCTTAGCAAAGGCTGCAGCTAGCGCGGGAAAAGCGTCTTTTATCGGCACGTCGTGGATCGCCATTGCCGCCTCGGTGGCGATGTACGGGTCTTCATCGTTGAGAAAGTCCGCCACGGCTGCGCTGCGTTGTCGACGTAACGCAAGCAGCGCGGCGATACGTACCGTTCTTATCGGGTGAGACGTCGCCTTGCGTAACTGTGCTTCGGTCGCACAACCGGCCAGGCCCATTGCGCTGGCGTGGCGCAGCGCGAAGTCGTCGTTGGGGATAATGGCGGCAAAATCGATCAGTTCCTCGGCGGCTCTTGCCACCTTGAGCTTGCCCAGCGAAATGC
>CBDUAB010000213.1:0-6219 GCA_965365045.1 uncultured Planctomycetales bacterium | reverse complement strand
AGACCATGTTGGGCACGCCGGCTTTCTCGACGGCTTGGCACATTTCTTCGCCTTCATCAGAGTTCATCGCCAGCGGCTTTTCACAGAGGATCGCCTTACCCGCCGCGGCCGCGGCCAAGGCAATCTCTCTGTGCAAATTGTTCGGCACGCAGATGTCGACCGCATCGATATCGTCGCGAGCGATCAGCTTGCGCCAATCGGTTTCGGTCTCGGCGTAGCCCCAGGTATCGGCAAACGCCTTGGCGTTTTCCTCCGTGCGCGCGCAGGCGACTTTGAGCACAGGATGGTATTCCAGGTCAAAGAAATTACTAACCCGGTTGTACGCGTTTGAATGCGCGCGGCCCATGAACCCGTATCCGATCATGCCGATGTTGTATGGCTTGGCCATGAAGTGTTTTCTCCTTATAAACGAGCGTTAGCTCATGTCGTCCGTTGTCGTTTTTTTGCCGACTCGTCTGCGTGTGAGCTGGACATCACCACTTTATGTCATCCTGAGGGAGCGACAGCGAGTGAAGGATCTTCCAGCGGCGCTGGAGCTGTTGGCAGATCCTTCGCCTCGTGTTACTCGGCTCAGGATGACAGTAAGCCCTAAGCACATAAGAACTAAAAATGGGTGAAACTACCTTACGACCAGCCGTGCGCGTCACGCACCTTGATCATCGTGTCTAAAATCGTGGTCCATGTTTGCGGATTTTCCAACATCTCGTTGGGGAACATGCAGCCGTCCCAACAAATGTGCTGAATGCCGCGATCCGCCGCGCCCTCGAGCCAATAGCCGGCGCATTTTACAATGTCAAGTTTTCCGTTCGGGTCGTCGGCCGGGCAGTGCTTGCCGGTCTTGTCATGATCCCCGGCTCCGTGGACTTCGCCATCGTTCTGAGCAACGTGGAAGTCGATCGTCCATGGACGCAGTTTGTCCGTCATCTCCTTGTACGCGCCGTAGAATTCGGCCTCGCTGTAACCTTCCTTCAGCAAAGCATGTTCCGGAGCGTTGTAACCCATCAAATAAAGATATGTGTGGGCCAGATCCGCTTGAAAACCAAGAGTCTCCGGCATGTCTACTTCTTCGAGCAGATCCAGCATATCTTTCCACGAATGCATACCGGCCCAACAGATTTCACCTTCCGCGGCCAGTCGTTCGCCATGATCGGCCGCGATCTTGGCCGCTTGGCGAAACGTCTTAGCGATCCTACTGGTATTGCCCGCAGGATCTTCCGTCCATGCATCAAGCGACTTTCCATCATCGTTACCAGCGGCAGAGTCGATGCGGATCACTCCATATTCACGCACGCCGTGTTCATTGAAGACTTTGGCGATGCGGCAGCCTTTTTCCACGGCATTCAAGAATTTCTGCTGTGATTCATTGTCGCCCATGGCCGAATCACCCACGGTACCGGGCCAGACGGGTGCCACCAGTGAACCGACTTTCAAGTTCTTGCTGGCGATCAGATCAGCGATCTTCTTCAATTCGTCATCGCTGGCATCAGGATCGGTATGTGGAAGAAAAAGGAAGTAATCAATGCCCTCGAATTTCTGTCCATTGACCTCGGCGGCGGCGGTCAGATCGAGCATTCGCTCCAAGCTGATCGGTGGTTCTTGACCTTCCTCGTCACCTTTGCCAACCAATCCGGGCCACATGGCGTTATGGAGTTTCGGAGATGTTGCCATTAAATGAATTCCTCATTTCGAAATGTTGTTCCGCCCGCCCCCTACCAATGAACTTGGTTTGGGCGAACGGGGACCGTGAGGCCCGCGGTGGCACTGCGATTCAACTTAACACAAATTAAAACGGTAGTTTCGAGGCATAGGTGAAATGGTTACGGTTCTCGCGAATCCACCGCGGGCCTCACGGCCCCCGTTCGCCTGTAGTCGCCCACGTTCGGTACACTATCGAAGGTGTCCGGGCCAAAGTAGCGCAAACTGACAAGCGGCTCGGAGCCAGTGTTTTCGACTTCAACGCCGGCTGTCGCGGCCTCGTGCGTAATGAACACTTCGTCTTCGGTTTCTTGTCCAAAGCGAATCATTGCCGGCGTTTCCAGGTTGTGGTTGCCAATACGGCCAGTCCCCTGCACCGTAATCCAACCGCTGGCGCCGGCATCGGTCAGCGTGCATTCAGCACCCGGCTGGAGCGTCAATTCACGAGCGCTGAAGAGCTGCTTGCCGTCGACCAAGCCATACACAATCCAAAGATCCTGCCAACCGTCGCCCGCGGCGGCCACGATCGGCTCGAGATAGTTGTGATCTTTGAAGTGCGTGTCGACGTTCTTGTCCCAATCGAGTTGGCCGATGATGAAGTCGAGGTCTTGGTGCTTGTCCTCCGGCATGTCTTTTACTAGCAGCGACCAAGGAACTTCGCGGCCTTCGACCAACGATTGATACATACCGAACACATCGCTGCCCCATTGTGGCTCGTAAGTGCACAGCGACCCGGGGGCGTGCAACACGCCGGGTGGAATGAGCCAGCCGGTGCCGCGTTGGAGCCGATATGCTTTGGACAAGTCGAGAATGCCATTGTCGCCTTTGTCCCAGTCTTCGAGACATTTTCGCAGTTGAGCCTTAGACGTCCCCGGCTCGAGCCCCATGAACGTATAAGCAAAGTTGTTATCAACATTGTTCATTTGAGGCGAGAAGTAATAGCTCTCGGGCTTGCCTTCCTGGCCCACCAATGCCGCATCCTCCGCGCGTTGGTGCATGTGGTGCGGAATCGGCCCCATGTTGTCAAAGAACTTGGAGTAAACCGGCCAACGTTGGTATTCTCCGAATAGCTCGCCTCCGATCAGCCGATTCCCCATTTCCTCAACCGCATCGCGCAGCAGGAATTGCTCGCCGCCGAATGTGACAAAACTCAAACCCTCGTGCCATACGCGGCCCTCGTTAGCGGCTTCGGTCGTACTGCCGAACCAGCGCTCGTCGATGCCGCCACGATGCGCGCCGTAGGCGTACCAGTCATCGGGATGAAGCTTGATACGCTTGCCAGGATGCAAGAAGCTCCGGGGCACCCACGTGGGTGAGAGACGCAGGATGCCCTGTCCAGAATCCATGGCATTTTCCAAAGCCGGACCAACGCTGTCCCCTTTGACTCGCTTCGTCGCTGTTACATTCATGATCTAATTACCCTTGCCACCTTAAGTTCTCGTGTCGTTTGCGTTCGCCACCACAGGAGCTTGTCTCCCTGGGGCGATGATCATAACCAGAACGAAAATGCATACCAAAAACCGTCCGCCACCGCCCGAGCTTGTCTCGGTGGAGCGCTGCTCATCTAAGGACGTTCTGGTCGTGAGCAGCGTTCCACCGAGACAAGCTCGGGCGGTGGCGAGTGATATTCGTTTTGCGCTCACTGGTTGTGATCATCGCCCCAGGGAGACAAGCTCCCGTGGTGGCGGCGTGCGGCTGGAAGCGTCCAAACTCTAGACAATACGACGTTATCGACGCTATCACCAACGGAAAGTGGCGCTGTCCAATTAGGCTCCCTCAGAATGACAGCGTTTTCACTATGAGTAAATTACGTTTCGGACTCCTCATTTTCGTAGTTTTCCGGTCTCGTGACAAGTGAGCAACAAGCATCAAAACGCATCGAGTGGCGATCAAGCGTGGAAAGCCGTAAACTTGCGGGCTTAGGCCGTCGGACCAAAACGTTCCAAGCGAAAGCCCAAATCGTTCCAAGCGAAAGCGTTGTTCAATGACAGACAGAATTGAGAAGTGGACTTTGCTCGACTCCACGGCAGGCGTCACGTTTGCCGACGGATCGAGAATTGAACCAAGTCCTTTCTTTCGCTGCGAGAATCGCCGCCTGACAGGCGGTTTGCGCGAAGGTGTCGATGTAGCAGAACTCAGCAATAACGCACTGTGTATCACAATAGTGCCGTCACGAGGCATGGGGATTGCCGACGTCCGTTGTGGCGACCTCCGTCTCGGATGGAATTCGCCGGTCCACGGTCCCGTCAATCCGCAGTTCGTACGCCTCATGGAACCGGGCGGTCTTGGTTGGCTTGATGGTTTCGACGAATGGCTAGTCCGCTGCGGACTGGAATCAAACGGCGCACCCGAGCACGACGAGCTTGGCCGCCTGCTATATCCGCTGCACGGTCGCATCGCCAATCGCCCCGCCCACAAAGTCGAATTGACTTTCGATCACGAATCGTCCGAGATCGCTTTGACCGGCGTCGTTGACGAAACGCGTTTTCATTTTCAGAAGCTGCGCCTGACATCGACAATTCGCTTGCGTCCGGACGCCACGACGTTTCAGATCCACGATCAAATCGAGAATCTGTCTGGCAGACCGGCGACTGCTCAGTTGCTCTACCACATCAACTTTGGGCCACCATTGCTTGGTCCCGGCGCCGAGCTAATCGTGCCCGCCAAACGGCTCGCGCCACTCAACGCACACGCGGCCGCGGACATTGGCGACTGGAGTCGATATGGAGAACCGGACCCAAATTTTGAGGAGCAGTGCTATTTGATGACTCTACAAGCGGACAAACATCAACGCACGCTTGTTCTACTCAAGAGTGCCGACGGTCAGTTCGGCGCTGGCTTGCGATTCAACGTCGAACAGCTTCCCTACTTCACGCAGTGGAAAAACACCACGAGCTATGAGGACGGCTACGTTACGGGACTGGAGCCAGCCACAAATTTCCCAAACCAACACAGCTATGAACAACAACACGGTCGCATCATGTCGCTTGCGCCGGGTGAGATCAGAGACTTTGTGATTGACGTGACCGTCGCCACGACAGCGAACAGCGTGCAGCAACTCGCCGACGAAGTCCAGGGCCTACGAGCCGATCAGCCGGCGGAGATTCATACGAGCCCGATTCCCGATTGGTGTGCCGCTTGACGGGTTCCATTGAAGGGCAGACGGGCTCCACCAAGCAAACGGCGAACAATGTCCGCGAAACCGACGTTGGCACACGTCCCGCATGGCGATCGCGCACAGCGTTGGGGACTATGCTCGGACTCACATCTGCGTTGGGTTACACGCTGTCAAACATCTTCTTGCGCTCCGTGACACATTGCGATCCCATTTGGGTGTCCTGTGTCAAGGCTGTGCCAACCGTCGTCTTGCTGCTGCCATGGATCATGTGGCGAATTGTCAAGCGTGAGACCATCGTGCGATCCAAGGGTGACTTGGCAATTATCCTGGCTGCTGGGGCGTTTGCTCAGATCGGCAATGTGAGCTTCCAATGGTCACTGGGAGTCATCGGCTTGGCACTGGCCGTACCTTTCACGCTGGGGACGTTGATTCTTGGCGGCGTCGCGTGGGGACACTGGCTGTTGGGAGAAGTTGTCACCGCGCGAACTCTGTTTGCGCTCGGTCTGGTGGTCGGGTCGATTTGCATTTTGAGCCTGGGAGCCGGCGAGGCGCACCGCAGCATCCAACGGGCGACAGCCCCCGTTGGGCAGATTGTCAAAGTCGAGCAGATTGTCGGAGTTGAGCAGAATGTCGAAGCCGATACCACGGCGAACACACTAATGATCGTAACGATTGGAATCTTGTTCGTCTGTTTGGCAGGATTCACCTACAGTACGTTGGGAGCCTCCATCCGCTGGGTTCGAAACCACGGTACACCGCTTCCCAGCATTCTCTTTTTCAGCTGTTTGGTTGGCGTGGTAAGCCTGGCTGCGATCTGCCTCGAACGCAACGGATTCGACGAGATGCTGCAGACAACGCGACGCGATTGGAATGTCATGTTGTTGGCGGGTTTTTTCAACGCGATTGCGTTTGCGGCATTGGCCGCGGCGATGCATTTATCCGGTTTGGTCTACGTCAACGCGCTGAATGCATCGCAGACGGCCATGGCCTCGCTGGCGGGCGTATTTTTTTTCGGCGAGGCAGTGACCGAGCCGTTGGCGATCGGTGTCCCACTCACGATTGTGGGGTTGCTGTTGATGAAGAGCACGCGTGAGAAGTGAACGCTGTTGAGCTGTTAGACCTAGGCCGACTCGCTCCGAGGCTGCGAAAAAATCGTCCAAAGTCGTCGTCACGCTCCCGCGTGACGAGACTCGCGAGCGATTTGTCCATCATCATTTTACCAGCTCGAGCATCGCGACATTTGGGACAGCGACGATTCAACGGACCTGTTTCATGACCAAAACTCGACGGTCGCGTTAACATCACGCGGAGCTTGATGACTACATTGGACGACTCTCACCAACTCAGCGAGGCTAATTGCTGGGCAAGTCCATTTGGCCACTTTTTTTTGCAGCCTCTCCGCGAGT
>CBDUAB010000212.1:0-6230 GCA_965365045.1 uncultured Planctomycetales bacterium | reverse complement strand
ATTTGATCGATCTTGGCAGCCAGAATGAAATCGTTTTCGGACAGTCCTCCAATTGCGTGCGTCCAGAGTTCGACCGACACGTTACGATATCCTTCAATGTGTAAATCGGGGTGGTGTGCATCCTCTTCAGCGATAACGGTAACTTTGTTGAAGAAATCCATGCCAGCCAAAAAGTTCTTTACGGTCCAGTCTTTGCGAATCCGCTGGCCCTCGTTAGTCAGGTACCAACCGGCGAGCTTCTCTAGCTGCTGGTTGGCTTCGCTGAGCGTGCATGGATCAACGCCCCCTCACACGGCTTGCACTTTTTTGAGACCAGTTGATCGGTCGCTTGGATCTCCATCGCTACTCACCTTGTTCTACTACCGACCGCCGGTGGCTGTGGCTGTCGCCGTTGGTGCAGGTTTCGCCGCAGGTGGTTGGGCTGCGACGCCCGCCAATTCTTGCAAGCTAAGCGTTAGTTTTGTTAACGCATCGCTTAGCTGTTGGATATCGGTCGCAGGTTCACGTAACGCTGCAATCGTTGCCTCGATTTGCTGGACAGGAACGCTCACTTCATTGGCGGCGATTGCCCTCAAACCACTCTTTCCGTCACTTCCGATCAGGCCTTCCCGAATCGCTATCAACTGGCTGAGCAGTCGACGCCTTGTTGGAACCGATCGTTCATCCTTGAATCTCGGCCCGGATTTGGAGCCCGGCTCTGTCTCGACAAAGAATGCATTCGTTTCGGACCGTCGTCTGCCACCGTCAGCTTCGGCGGCTGCTTCGTCGGCGAGGAGACCGTTCAATAACTGACGTTCCGCTTCGCAGCAGTCGGCGGCCAACCCAACGATCGGATCCACGATTGTGGATGCATTCGGTTTGCTCGTTCCGAAATCAATGCTTCCTAACGCCTTAGCGGCGGCACATCTTGCGGACAGCGTGGCGTCGGATTGCCCAACGAGCTTGACGAGGCTACTGACCGCGGTTGAATTAGGGCCGGGGATGCCAAACAACCCCAAAGTTTCCGCCGCGATTGCGCGCATCCAATCATGTCCGTCGCGCGTGCGTCCGGGCGGTGGTTGGTCGGTGGATACAAGCTTGGCCATGTTCGTGAGGACGGTTGTCTGTTCGTTCGTCGCCAATTGCCCCGCGAATTGAGGGAACTTTGTCCGTAATTCGACGTGCCGCTTGACACCAAGCAACGCAGCCAAACGCACGGCATCGATCTGCTTATCATCCGCGGCATACGTTACTAGGCGACCAAATGCTTCGCGGTAGGGAACGGGTGGTCGACGTTCGCCTAAAAGCACTGCCTCTTTGTCATTTAGGTGTCCGAGCAACAATACGCCATTGAATCGGACGGCTGGATGATAATTGTCACTCTCGGTCTCATTCTGTTGAGCAACCTTGCGACCAAAATCATAAACAAGCATTGTGAGGCGCTTATGCACATCCGGTGTATCGCCACACATGACTAAGTCTTGAATGAGCTTGCGACGACCCTCGGCCAGTCTGCCCGAGTTTGCCGGGGACGTCATGACAGGCAGCCAGTATTCGCTGTACCAACGATCGAAGGAAGCCCGCTCGGCCGCCAAAGAAATGCTACCACTGAGAATCTTGCGCTTTTTTTTCTGCAAGTCACGGAATTCTCGGCTCTTTGAATTCCTCAAATCGGCCGCAACTGGATCCGATTTGAATTGGACCGCACGTTGTGCCAAAACAGTCGGTATAGCAACCAACAACAAACAGCACCAACACAGGGAGGCAATCCAAACTCCCCCCCTCCGTTCTCTATTATGGCTAATCATCCCCTATTCCTCTGCTCTGATTTGAAATCACCTATTTCTAGCGTATCTCGGTTCCCAGCAAAGTGTCAACTCAACGGTTGCCCGATTGTGGGTGCGGCAGCGCACTTCCCAAGGGTAAAAAGTGCTTACCTGCAACCACCGATTGTTTCAGGCCATAAAATGGAGTTGACATTTGTACACTGATGAAATAGACTCGGATGTTGTTGGGTTAAACACATTGGAAGCCATCGGGACAGGGAGGTCAAACATGCTGGTCTTATCGCGACGTTTGCGGGAATCGGTCGTCATCGACGGTAGAATTCGGGTTACCGTAATAAAAACCGGCACGGGCGCCGTGCGTTTGGGGATCGAGGCACCGGACGATGTGACCGTGCATCGCGAAGAAATCCAAAACCGAATCGCAGGTTCTATCGCGTCAAATCTGAATTTACAACGAAGCTGACGAACAACGGGTTGGCGAACGACGTCGGCCCTTCAAGAGCGGCTCAGCTGGACATTTCCTTCACCGTGACATTGGGAAGCCGCCGCAGAGGGTGCAAGGATATCTTCACCCTCTTTTCACGGTCGGATATCGGCCTCGAATCACTGGCGCTCGTTGCGTTTTGGGCTACTTTCCATGAGGTGAACGTGGTCTTAAAACAAAGGCCAGTACGTTCGGGCGGATTTCACCGCTCGTTCCTTGTGGATCGACAGCCATCATAGCGAGGCTACCGTTGTTCGACCCGATTAAACTTGAAAAATTCGCGCGCGATCCCCTATTTTTTTTGACAGCCGTTTTGGCGTTAGGAATTCTGGCTCAATGGGTCGCGTGGCGGTTGCGACTGCCGTCAATCTTGTTACTGCTAGCCTTCGGATTCGGTGCTCGTTATTTCGGTGTCTTCGATCCCAACAGTGTGCTTGGCGAGGATTTGTTGTTTGCACTCGTCTCTGTGTTTGTCGCGATCATTCTTTTTGAAGGTGGATTGACGCTACAGCTTCACGAGATCCGTGAATCGGCGTCCGTTATCTTCCGCTTGGTATTCGTCGGCGCTGTCGTTACGTGGATCCTCACAGCTCTCGCGGCACACTACTTGTTGGGCATGGACCCACGCGTGGCAGCTTTGACCGGTGCCGTGCTGGTTGTCACCGGTCCTACGGTGATTGCACCGCTGCTACGACATATTCGACCGGCGCGCAAGGTGGCTTCGATTGTCAAGTGGGAGGGCATCGTTATTGATCCTATCGGTGCCTTGCTTGCCGTGCTTGTTTTCGAAGCGATCTTTGTCGCCGGCGCTGAGGTGACCGGACATGCCGCGCACGATAGTGTGGTCCTCGTTGCGATGATCGTGGGCAAGACGCTGCTGGTTGGCAGTGTCATCGCAATAGTGACGGCCGTCCTACTGGTGCAATTGCTCAAGCGGTACTGGATTCCAGACTTCCTGCACAATTCCGTTTTTCTCGCTATTGCTGTGTTCACCTTTACGTTGTCCAACGAACTGCAACACGAGTCCGGGCTGGTCACCGTTACTTTACTGGGCGTGTTGCTGGCGAATCAAAGGTCCGTGCCGGTGAGGCATGTGCTGGAGTTCAAGGAGAACCTGCGCGTCCTGCTGATCTCATGTTTGTTTATCATCTTGTCAGCACGGATTGAGCTTACCCAGTTGGTCGAGCTGGGTTGGAGTGGTTTGGGCCTGCTGTTTTTGTTAATCGCGATAATTCGTCCGCTGTCGGTCTTCGTTTCGTGTCTTGGTGCCAAGCTATCCTGGCGCGAACGTGTTTTCCTGGCGTTTCTCGCGCCGCGCGGCATTGTGGCTGCCGCGGTATCGTCGATCTTTGCGCTGCGAGTCGGGATGCTCGCCAAAGATCTGGGCCACCAAGTTCCGGTTGGTACCGCGGCAATGGTGCCGATGACGTTTTTGGTAATCGTTGGGACCGTTGCTTTTTATGGTCTTTTTACGCCGTTTCTGGCCCGCTGGCTGGAATTGGCTTCGCCGAATCCCCAGGGGATTCTCTTTGCGGGTGCGTCGCAGTGGATCCGTCAAGTCGCAAAGACCATCCACGATCTCGACATACCGGTGCTGCTCGTCGATACAAATTACCGAAATGTGTCCCTTGCCCGACAGGATGGTTTGCCCTCTCAATGTGCGAGCGTGCTTTCGGAGTACATTGACGAGGAAGTCGATTTGGCGGAGATCGGACGGCTACTGGCGGTTACGCCGAATGATGATTTGAATCGTCTGGCCGTGCTTGAGTATGCACCTGATTTTGGTCGTGCGGGAGTGTATCAGCTCAATCCCCTGGACGGCGGTAGTTCCCGCCGTGACACGGCATCACCGCATATTCAAGGGCGATTGTTATTTGCACCGGACGTTACCTACTACACATTGGCCGCACGCATGAACGGCGGCGCACAGATAAAACGCACTAGGATTACCGATGAGTTTACCTTTGAAGACTTTCAAGAAATGTATAGCGAGTCTCTGATTGTGCTGTTTGTCGTCACCGAAGGGGGGCAGCTGAACATCGCCACGGCCGATGCACCGCTTGTACCCAAGGCAGGACAAACGGTTATCGCGTTGGTCGATCCGGTGGCTGAAGAGGACGGCTAATCCTCGACGCGCGTCGCGTTCACGAAATACGCTCCGATTTCTGCGTTATCCGCGCGGTACAAAAAAGCTTGCAAACGTGTTTCGCCAGGTCGAATGGGTACGCGAAATATGGCGGCGCTGTCGTTGGCATTGAGCATTTGTTCGTAAGCTTGGTCACCGATCAACAATCGTGCGCGGCTCGCATCCATCGACCGTCTTAAGTGGCGTGGCCAACGTGAGACAACGATCTCGTACGTGCCTGGCCGCGCAAATCTCACCGCCCAAGCACCCGATTTGGGCGCCTTACTTTCATTGTCGCTTTTACGAATGTGGTTCTGGTGCCACGGTGTTTGTCCATCGAATAACCAATCGTGGGCTGTGAGCCGTACTGTCGGTTGCTCGTCCGTACCCAGCGCGACATGAATCGTTTTCTTGCGTGCAGGACCTAATTCTGACCACCAACGGTCATAGGCCTCGCGAAGTCGATCGTGTGTCCGCGGATCAGCAGCGCTCAGATCGTTCTTCTGACCCGGATCTACACCGATTTCGTATAACTCTTTCCCATCCACGAGTCGCCAGCGATCGGTCATGACTGCATAGCGCCGTCCGTATTCGGGTTCGAGTATGCGTTGGCTGTGAACGAACAACGTTCGGTCCCGCAGCACGTCCTTATCACCGCGCAAGGCGGCCGCTAGGCTAACACCGTCGCTTGTAGGGCCGTCGGGCTCGTCCAATCCACAGAGTTCGACAAGCGTCGGACGCACGTCGATGTGAGCGGACAACTGATCCACGTCGCGACCGCCGGTAAGCTCGCCGGCAGGCCAATGGAGAAAGAATGGAACCCGGTGCCCACCTTCGTATTGCGATCCTTTGGAGCCGCGCATGCCCGCGTTAAAAACTTTCGCGCCGGCAGCCGTGCCATTGTCCGTCATAAAGATAAACAGCGTGTTCTCTACAAGCTTGCGATCCCGCAGGAACTCGAACATCTTGCCCAGGTTTTCGTCGATGTTCGTGATCATCCCCAGAAAGTTCGCCGTTGCACCTTCGCCATAAGGTTCACTGTATTTGCGATCGACGAAGTACGGTCCGTGGGGCGCATTGGTGGACAGATACAAAAAGAACGGCTGGTCGCGATGGTGCTCAATGAAATCAATCGCTTCACGAAACCACACATCGGTGCAGTAGCCATCAAACTGCTCAACAACGTCATCACGCCAATACGTATCGTCGAAATAATCATTGCCCCACCAATCGGGAGTTTGTCCCACGCCACCACCGCCGTGATGAACGACCGTGTCGAATCCCTGGTCTTGCGGTCTACACGGAAACGCGTCACCAAGATGCCATTTGCCAATCATGCACGTTCGATATCCATTCGCTTGGAAGATCTCAGCCAAAGTCAGCTCGTCTGGATCCATCAAAGAACGTCCCGCGATAGTGTGCCAGACACCGGTTTTCGTGGAATAACGCCCGGACATGAGCGCGGAACGCGTTGGAGAACAGGTCGGGTCGACGTGAAAGTTGGTAAGCCGGATTGACCGTGCGTGCAGCTCATCGAGATGTGGGGTCTTGATCTGTGGGTTTCCGTGCGCAGCGATGTCTCCGTAACCCTGATCGTCGGTGATCACGAGAATGACGTTGGGGCGCTGGGCCAACGCAACAGACGATCGCCCGATCAGGACGACGGTAAGAACGAGCCACACTGGATGGAGATGGAATCGATTGTTGAGCATGAAAACCTCGTGCTTGCCAATAACGAGTGATAAGTGCATCGGTCGCAAGTGACTCAATGTGGCCGATGGACCTTCGATTTGCAAGCTCCGAGTTTGTCGCGATGCCGTTAAGCTATACAATGCCTGTGAGGTCCCGCGGTGAT
>CBDUAB010000211.1:0-6248 GCA_965365045.1 uncultured Planctomycetales bacterium | reverse complement strand
CGGGAAGGACACGTGATTCGCACCGACGCCGAGGGCAAGTCATGGGAGTTATTGGCGGCCGGTCTACGCAACCCGTTTGGCATCGATTTCAACACTGACGGTGAAATGTTCACGTACGACGCGGACGCGGAATTCGATATGGGCTCGCCATGGTATCGGCCAACACGCGTCAATCATGTTGTTCCCGGAGGTGATTATGGCTGGCGCGGGGTCACTGGCAATTGGCCACCGTACTTTCCGGATCATCCCGACAACGCACCGCCGAATTTGGACATTGGCAAAGGATCGCCGACCGCCGTCAAATTTGGAAACTGGAGTCAGGTTCCACAGCCGTACCAGCAAGCGCTCTTCATCCTCGATTGGGCGTACGGTCGAATTCTTGCCGTTCATATGGCTCCTCGCGGCGCGAGCTACTTCTGTCAAGCAAGCACTTTCCTGCGCGGCAGGCCGCTCAATGTCACCGACCTTGATTTCGGCCCTGCCGGCCAGATGTACTTTGTCACCGGAGGTCGCAAGACCCGATCAGCGCTATATCGGGTCCGCTACGTCGGCCAAGCGACAGATCCAGAGGCGCGGACTTCGCAGCAACAAGCGCGCCAGGCGTACGCACGGATATCCCGAAGTGCGCGACGCCAACTCGAAGCATTGCATTACACGGTGGAGGCCGCGGCGATTGACGAAGCATGGCCGCACCTGGCCAACGCTGACCCCTGGATTCGGCATGCCGCGCGGATTGCCGTTGAGCATCAACCCGTGGAGTTGTGGCAGCAACGCGCGTTATCCGAAGAACACCCTGTGACGTCGCTGGCGGCCCTGCTTGCACTCGCCCGCAGCCGTTCACCCGCCGCCATGCCTCGTGTTTTGAACAAACTAAACGGCATATCCATCGCCGACCGATCAACGAGCTTCAAACATACGGCGCTTTACGTGTACGAATTGTGCTTGTCGGATTTGTCCGCTTTGGATGCGCGGTTGGTTGCGACTGCCGCTGCCAGATTGGAACCGCTTTATCCCGACAGCTCTTACCGAGTGAATCGCAGGCTGAGCGAACTTCTCGTCCGGCTTGACGTGGCATCGGTCGTTCCGAAAACACTCGCACGGCTGCAGACGGCAGACGGTCAAGCGGAGCGGATCCATTGCTTGTTCGTACTGCGAAACGCCAAGAAGGGCTGGACCGATGCCGGTCGACGACAATACTGGGCAGCTTTTCGTCAAGCCTCGGACTATCTCGGCGGTGAAGGCATGCGCGGATTCATCGACAACATTCGCCGCGACGCGCTAAACTTACTGAGCGAAGATGAAAAAACGACATTGTCGGCGTTGCTCGAAGGACCCGTCGCGGATTTGCCGGAAACTCCGCTACCACAGCGGCAGCTGGTCAAACGGTGGAAACTTGCCGATCTGATACCATTAGATGATGTTGGCCGCGAACCCGATTATGAACAAGGCAGCAAGATGTTTGTCGCGGCACTTTGTGCGCGCTGCCATCGAATGGGCCAACAGGGAATGCCGCTGGGACCTGACCTGACTTCGCTGGCCCGTCGCTTTAGCCGTCAGGATATCGTACGATCGATTCTTGAGCCGTCCCAAGTCATCGCGGAAAACTACCGTAGTCAACACGTCGTGACAACTTCGGGAAAAGTCATCGAAGGACGGGTTTTCCACACGGGTGACTACCGCTCGCCGACTCTCAAGATCGCCACGGACCCAATGTTTCCCGGTAAGCTCATCGAGATTCCGAAGTCGGAGATCGAAGAGTATTCGTGGTCTGCCACTTCCTATATGCCCTCAGGCCTGCTGGATACACTCAGCCGTGAAGAGATTCATGATCTATTGGCGTACATTGAATCTGGAGGCAATCCTCAGCATCCAGTCTATCGGTTACACTGATTAGCAGCTTTTCGGACCGAATCACTTTGCATTATGAATTAAGGAGAGACGATGAAAACGACCGAATATATTGCGATGTCGCTTGAGCAAAGCCAAGGCTGGGTGCTGGGACTAGCCTCCGATATGCGAGACGCGCCGCTGACCGCTCCCACTCCCAACGGCGGGAATCACCCGTTGTGGTGCATAGGGCATCTGGCTTACAGCGAATCGAATCTGCTGCACGACTTTGTGTTGGGCGAACCGAATCCGCTGGCCGACTGGAAGGAGATTTTCGGCGCGGGAAGTCAACCCACGGACGACGCCGATAAGTACCCGTCGATGGACGAGGTATTCGGCAAGCTCGAAGAAGTACGATCCAAAACGTTGGAGACTCTACGGACAATGTCGGACGATGATCTAGACAAACCGAGTCACGCGTCTGAAGAGATGAAGAAGTTTTTTGGAACAATCGGACAATGCTTTTCGGCCATGACGATGCATTTCACGTTCCATGGGGGCCAAATTGCCGATGCTCGCCGGGCTGCCGGCCGAGCTCCTGTGATGGGTTGATATCGATCGATGGCATACCAACGAAGCGTTAGCGATCTGTGCAAAGAACACGCGATCACGCCGGAGGAACTGGCAGAGCGCTGCGGCGTTGATCCGCAGCGTGTGCTGGCGATTGCGATGGGACGTTGGACTCCGAGTCCTCAGGAAAGAGAGAAGGTAGCTGAAGTTTTTGGGGTCACCAAGGATCAGATTGCCTGGGGGCACAAAACGCCAATTCAACATATTTACGGCCACGGACCAGGATAACGGCAGCTGCCAGAATAGAGAGTCACGACGCCACCGAGCAGGGCTCGGAGGGGAGCTGCATGTTCAATTGCCGTCATGGTTAGTGCAGAATCATCTGCTCCACCCAGCGGAGCTCGGCGAGGGCAAACCAGTACCGAGATGTGGGTAAACCTAAGCCCCTGATCCCCGACTAAGGCTTCGTCGAAGCGCCGTCCCGCCGGCGGAGGTTTCCCCACTTCATATCAAACGGTGGGTCATCTTTGATTGGAAACTTGGCAGCAAGCGCTTCATCCATGTCGATGCCCAACCCCGGTTTGTCGTTGGCCCAATAATAGCCATCACGCAACTCAGGACAGCCGGGAAAAACGTCCTGTTCGGCTTGCGAGAAATCGCGCGCCTCTTGCACGCCAAAATTAGTCGTTGCCAAGTCCAAATGGACGTTTGCCGCGTGACCCACCGGCGACACATCACCTGGACCGTGCCAGGCTGTGCGGACGCCAAAAAACTCACACATCGCGGCCATTTTGCGAGCCATCGAAAGGCCGCCAACCTGTGAGATATGAACGCGAATAAAATCAATCAGCCGATTGCTTACCAATCCGGTCCATTCGTGGGGGTTGTTATACAGCTCGCCCATCGCAATCGGAGTGCTGGATTGCTGACGGAGATGCTTAAAATAACCAATGTCTTCGGGGCTGAATGGATCCTCAAGAAAGAACAACCGGTATGGTTCCAGATCCTTGGCCAATTGAATTGCCAATATCGGTGGCACACGCTCGTGGACGTCATGCAGCAATTCTACCTCGTCACCGACCTGCTCACGCAGATGCGCAAACAGCTTGGGCAAAGCTCGAACATAAGGCTTCGGCTCCCAAGAATTCGGCTGATCGTTGGCCGCCGTCGATTCGTAAGGCTTTCCTCTGACACCGTACGTGGCTAGTTCGGGCAAGGCGACTTGTGCGCGCACGTGCCGGTAGCCAGCGTCCATGTAACGACGAACTTGGTCCGTGACTTGTTCGAAAGAGCCGCCGCTGGCATGTCGATACGTGTCCACGGCTTGGCGACACTTGCCACCGAACAACTCATAGACCGGTAGACCGGCCCGTTTGCCCAAAATATCCCACAGCGCGATATCGACACCGCTGATGGCATTGTTCAGCACCGGACCGTTACGCCAATAAGAACTAACAAATGACGATTGCCAGATGTCTTCGATCCGCGTTGGATCCTTACCGAGTAAAAATGGCTTGAGATACTTGTCGACGGCGGTCTCAACAACACGGGCTCGTTGCGTGAAAGTCGCGCAACCCAGTCCGTAGAGACCTGGCTCGCTGGTTTCTACTTTGACAACCACGAGCCGACTGCGGGCGGGTGCCGTGAGAATTGTTTTAATGTTTGTGATCTTGAGCTTTGGCAAACGCCCACCCTCGGCCGCTTTGGCAGCGGCAAACGGACGATCCGGATTAAGCGTCAAGAAAGCAGCAGCGCCCGTGGCAACTGCCGCGTGATTGAAAAGCTCTCGTCGATGCATTTGTTTCTCCTCAAAATGATGTCGCCGTTTCGTTGGACAGCGCCGTTCACCCAAAATTGGGTGATGAACCATGATTAAAACAATGTCCTCTTCCAGCCCGGTTGCAACTTCTGCATCGTGAACCCGTCATTACGGCGGCGCACACCGGACTTGACGTATACCTCGTGGGCATTGGCCAGCTTGTCTCGATCAAGCGTCACTCCCAATCCCGAACCGTTAGGAACCGTCATGTGGCCCTTGCGGATCGGCAGATTCGGTCCTTCGATGATGTCCGCTCCATCCACCAGCCAGACGTAATGCGTATCGCTGGCCAGCGTCAGCTGCGACGTGACAGCGCCAGCGTGGATCATCGCAGCCATCGTGATCCCAGCGTGGTTGTTACTGTGTTGGCTTAAGCCCCAGCCAAGGGACGTCGTCATCGTTCCCAGTGTCTGGAACGCCGTAATCCCGCCCCCATCCGTGATGATCACCGAGCACGACGTCGATTGGTTCGGTGCGAACCGCCTGAGGAATATGTTCAAAGCGAGTGACACATGAATTCGTACTCATCGACAAACCCGTTTCACGGCGTACCTGCGCCATGGCTTTTTGTCCGGCGACGGGGTCTTCATAGTATTCGAGTGGCATCTCTTTGAGCTTCTTGCCAATGCGAAGCGCCGTTGCGACGGTCCAGCGCCCATTGGGATCAATGCGCAGCTTGTGTTTGCCGTCGAAACGGTCGTTGATCGCCTGCAACGCCTCGAGTTCCATATCCGGAGGAAACACACCGGCTTTGAGTTTCTGAACACGAAATCCCCATTTCTGATGAAACGAAACAGCCATCTCGGCCATCGCCTCAGGTGAACGGACTTCCCCCCATTGATCCAAAGCTGCATCGCCTCGGCCTCGGTTGTCGACCAGGCGAGGATCATCCAGCACGACAGGATGATCGGCGGCGTAGCGAAAGAACAGATACGACGCGAATTCGACTTGCTCACGTACCGGCCCGCCAAGCAACTCGCACAAACGCCGGCCGCTAGCGCGACCGATGGCATCCAAGCAAGCCAGCTCGACACCTGCATAGATGGAATTGCTGATGTTCCTCAAATTGGCGGCGAACTTGCGGTACGCGAAAACACTTTGGCCGACAACGTGTTCGCGACATTTCTCCAAGCCAGCTGTCACTCCCTCACCACCGTGCGTTTCGCCAACGCCAGTCACCCCCGCGTCAGTTTCGATTTCGATGATATTGCGCAAGAAATACGGACCGTGGCAGCCGCCAGCGGCCAATATTGGCGGATCGGGCAAGGCAATCGGTGTCACGCGCAAATCCGTAATCCGTAGATCATTTGGCGAAATGGTATCGGCTGTCTGCGCCGTAGCGGACGATGGCGGCAAGCTAAGGGCCCCACCGCCTGCCGTGACTGCGGCGATCCATGCACGACGATTCACACGTGACATGATTGTTTGTCCTGAGAAAATCGAGCAGAATGTTAGCGTTTCTGGAATGCGTTGATTGTACCGTTGTGAAAACGAATTGGAAAAGCTGCCTGGGACGAACATGACGCCATGATTGGGAGAATAAGAATGAAACGACGTGAATTCCTGCCATTTCTTGGCGCCGGCTTTACCTACCCGCTTTGGTCCGTAGCAACGTGGGGCAATGAGCTGGCCGCGGATGTAAAGATCACACGAATCATCGGATTCGATCTGGTTGGCCGGCGGCCAAAGATGGTAGGCAAGAATTCCCGCATCGGTGTCCATGGCGACTCGGCGACCGACCGTATGGTGCGGTTGATCGCCAATGATGGCACGGAGGGCATCGGTTCATGCCGCGCTAACGAGCAACAGTTGCGGCCGCTGCTCGGCAAACCGATGAGCACGCTCTATTCAGCCGAAACACAGCAGGTTACGGTGCTTGGCCGCGAAAACATGCCGGTGTGGGACCTCATCGGGAAACAATTGCAAAAGCCGGTGTACGAACTTTTGGGTAACGCGGGCCCCCAGCAAGTCCCGGTTTACGACGGCTCAATCTACTTCGCGGACCTATTGCCGCAGTACGAGATCGGAAGAG
>CBDUAB010000210.1:0-6252 GCA_965365045.1 uncultured Planctomycetales bacterium | reverse complement strand
CCGCCTACGCCGCCACAAGCGCGTGTGCGCCCGTCCATGATGGACGCGTCCAATTCGTGCGTACCGACTTGGTTGAACACCGCGCCCTTACCGGCATTAAAATAAGGTGAATCTTCGAGAATACGGATGACGGTTTCGACCGCGTCTAAACTGGCCCCGCCCTGCTTGAGGATTTCGCTACCTGATTTCAGCGCCTGCCGCAGGACCTCTTCTCGATGGTGTCGCCACTCATCCGTCGTTGGTGCCTTGCCAGCTCCACCGTGAACGGCGATCGCGTACTCAATGGCCGCGTAAGACGGCGTTGCGAGATCGCCCATGAATGTAAGCGTCAGGACGCCAATAACGCAGTAATGTGACGGTTTCATGGTATCGGTCCAAATCGTAATGAACGAATGAATGGGTCGTGCCTATCAGGGGTTGCAGTGTACATCTACTGTATTGCACTTGCAAAGAAATGGAAATCCTCTGGCATTAGCCACAATGAGTGCAAGAGCGCACTTTGCAAAGATGCACGGTAGCCCGACGAGCTAGTGAGGAAAGTGCGTTCTTGCACCCACCCACAATAACGGTCAGCATTTGCGTCTTCCTCTGGGGTTGCAGCAAAACGACTTTGTGGGAATATGTGTGAGAGTTTTCGCTTTCCAGGACTCCCGCGATAACGGAGTATCCCTCATGGCTGTAACTTCCCGATCACAGATTTGGGCCTGCCGAACCAGGACTGGGTATCTGATTCGAGTTGAAGGCCACGGCACGATGCGCGAAAGTCATGCCGTTCAGAAGTTTGTCGCCGGTACACTGAGCGATGGCACGTTTACGCTGACCATCGACCTCAACGAAACCCAGTTTCTTGATAGTACGTTTCTTGGTTGCCTGGTCGGTCTGCAGAAACGCTGGGGGGAGTGCAAGCCCGGCTGCTTCCAAATCATGGCGACTGCCGAACAGGTCAAGAAACTGCTCGCGCCGACTCGGATCCACACGCTGTTGACTATCACGGACGAAGCCGACGAGGTGTTGGGAGAAAGTGTGGCGATCACAGCGGGGGTAAAGGAGCCAAAGGATCTCGGCCATCACATAATGGATTGTCACCGCCAGCTGGCAGAAATCGACGGTCCAGACCAAAACGCCTTCCGACGAATTGCTGACCAATTGGCCACGGAGTTGACTAAGGACTCGGAATGAGTCGATCGCTGCACGACAAACCAGAGCATTTGGACCGGCGGCAGTTTGGTAGTGACAACTACGCCGGCATCTGTCCCGAAGCTTGGAAGGCGCTCGAAGTCGCCAACACGGGGCATGCGGTGGCTTACGGTGACGATCCTTTTACTAAGCGAGCCGTCGAACTGATCCGTGACTGGTTTGAAGCGGATTGCGAAGTCTTCTTTACCTTTAATGGCACGGCCGCGAACGCTCTGGCCTTGGCGTCGGTCTGCCAAAGTTACCACGCCGTAATCTGCCACGAATACTCTCATGTACAAACCGACGAATGTGGTGCACCGGAATTCTTTACCGGCGGCAGTAAGTTGTTGCCAATCGCTGGTGACGATGGCAAACTTTCCACCAGCGGTATTGAAGCGCGCATCATGCAACGCACCGATGTCCACTTTTCCAAAACAAGGGCCATTTCACTTACGCAAGCCACCGAAGTTGGCACGGTGTACGCAGTGGATGAAGTCCGCGCGATTGCCGAGCTGGCGCGGCGTTACAACCTTGCCCTGCACATGGATGGAGCGCGGTTTGCCAATGCGCTCGTCACGCAAGGAATAACGCCGAGCGAAGCGACATGGCGTGCCGGTGTGCAAGTTCTGTCCCTAGGCGGCACAAAGATCGGTTTGCCTTTCGGCGACGTGGTCGTGTTTTTCGACAAAACACTCGCGGACGGTTTCGAACATCGGCGCAAGCAAGCCGCGCAGTTGTGCTCGAAGATGCGTTTTCTTTCCGCCCCCTGGGTCGGCATGTTCGAAACGGACGCCTTCTTGGGTCACGCCCGTCACGCAAATGAAATGGCGCTGCAACTACGGTCAGGACTGGAACAGATCGACGGGCTCCAGCTCCCCTACCCTACCGAGGCGAACTCCGTGTTTGTCGATATGCCGGCCGCACTCAGAGATTCGCTGTTCGCGCGTGGCTGGAAGTTCTACGCACTCATCGGCGACAATATTTGTCGTTTGATGTGTGCTTGGGACACGACACCGGAGGACGTCGATGCGCTCGTTACCGACGTACGTGAGATATTGTCGGCTGTCGCGTAATGGAATGCCAGGCCTTGTTCCAATGTTTGCCAATCGAGCCCAGCGAGGCATTCACCCTTTTCATGGGCAAAATCCAAGCGACCGTGAGCGGCTCCAAACCGGTAGTAAGCAGTGAGCGACGCTTTACGTGGTCCGCTTGGGATTGGCAAAAACGTAACTTAGCGGTATGAGTGTGATGTAAAGCAAGACTGATTCCATTAACAATAACGATGCGAATATTCCTATCGTGAAAACATCCGTACTCCAAAGCCAAGTGACCAACAACGGCACACTGCAACAAATAAACGGAAAAGCAATTGCGGCCATTAACAACCGCTGCCAAACCGGTCTGGCGATCGATAGCGTGCTAAAGACGACAACAGCCGCAATCGCTGTTCCCAGGCAGATTACCGGCATCAGCAAGAAATAGTCCCACATGAGATCAGCCGTACCCCAACCCCAGTTGCGCGGCCCGTTTCGCACAAGGCCCAATACGATTGCGGTAACGGTAATCCACCCAAACATCGTGGTGAGACCAAAGCGAAGCTCCGTGGTTGCATTGCCAAATGTGATTCTTCTCGCGGTTCCAATAACTGCCATGATGGCAATTGACTGACTAGCGCATCCCAGGGCCCAGGCTGGAGCTCCGTGGCCTTGGAAACCCCAGCCAATGATGCTCAGACCTACAAACCAGGTCCAGACAGCGGTCAAGATGGCCAAAGAGAATCGCACATAGGACGTACTCCAATCTTTCAATGTCGCCCACGTCACCAACGCATTCTGGCTCAGTGGAACTGCGAGCAACACAAGGGCCAACGGCGAAAACAAGAGCCATGTTTGGCTAATCAGGAAGATGTCGGCCGACAGATGTGCGGTGACCACAAATGCTAAGGCTGCCGTTTGGATACTCGTGAAAGGTATCCGTTTAAGTCCGACGGTAGACATGGTCTGATGTCTAGTCGATTCGCGACGATTACTCGTACACATTTATTCATTTCGAATGTTCGTAGCGACTAAGCCTCGAATGAGCTAATCTCCACCTTTGACAAATCGATATGACCCGCCCGTGGTTTGAGCCAAAGTCTGCAAGCGTTTTCGGTTTGCCATGTTCTCGAAGGCAATAGTGTGAACTGGGATACCCTCCTGATTGTGCTCAACCACTACTTCCTCGACGGTCGGATTTCCCTGCAGCAGCTCTCGGTTCTTTCGCCCGTTCTGGCCGTTAAACTCCCCATCCGTAAGCAAGAATACGGCACTAGGCTTCAGTCTCAAGCCGGTGCTCAAGGCAAACCTCGGGTCCGTACCGGAGCCCAACTTGATGTTGTCGATCCATTCCTTCAGTCGAAGCTTATTCTCGGTCGTTGCGGGAATCATGCGTGGGATTGGCGACGCACTGTCAAACATTTGCCGTGTCTTGTGACAAAACAGCACAACGTAGAATTGTTGGCCTTCGGCCAAATTGTTTACGGACCTCACGAGTTCTTCCGCCGCAACTTCAAAACGCGTCCGTTTGTATCTCCCACGACACCGCGTCGACATGCTTGTTGACATGTCCAGTACATAAACGAAACGATCGCCGGACGCCTCCGTACCGAAGAAGGTCCCCCGTGAACCAGAATTGCGAGCTCGACCACCCCGGCCATGAATAGCCGCTGCCAAATCGGTGGTAGATTCAGTGAAGGTACCAAGTGTGTACTCAGACAAGTGAATCGAATCCAGTTCAAATGGCAGCTTCAAATCTGCCGTTTGGTCATCGGCGTCGTTTGAGGTTTCGAGCGTAAGCAATTCGATGAATTGCTCCGCGGGGCTCGCCACGACTATTTCCAACAGCATCTGGGCGTGATCGCCAATGTCTCGCGGCGCAAGCAGCAAGCCCACCAGTGTCAGCAACGCCAGATGAAACGTAGTTGAGATTAGCAATCCAATCACGCTCGATTGGGGCGGCCGACGAGTTCGCGAGCGTCGATCGTTTGGCTCAAAGCAGTCGACGAAGACGGCCTGCTTAGATAAAGGTAACGGCGGTGGTAGCGGAGCAGCTGGCAACGGCGGGGCGATAGGCCGTTTCTCGCCAGACGGCTGGCCATGGACTTCCGTCGAACGTAATTCGGTCACACCAGGTGCAGATCGCTGGTAACCAACCGCCGATTTCATGATCGCCACCCCTCTCTCTGTCCCAAAGAATCAGTAGCTAACCACGATTCTAGCAGAGGACTCGCGAAAAATGCCAGCCGACGGTTGAATCTGCGGTAACGCACGCACTTTGCTTACCGGCGGGCATCGGCGACATGACCCGCCCGCTGACTTTTTGCCGCAACTAGTTACTCCGAAAGCATAACTGTCCGCGCGCAACAGCAACGGGCGAGCGAGCGTGGCGCTGACGAGCGCTGGTGCGGCTGGACCTGGACGAATTATGCCCCACACAACTACTTCGACTGTTTAGCTTAGACCCCCGCGGCCTTGTGCCGCGGGTGAATCAGGTTGATAGCTACCATAATTGTTACCGCACTCCACGCCCTTTCCCCTGTCTCGCCGCCGGAGGCGGCGAGACAGGGGAAAGGGCGTGGAGTGGTTAAGAGTGTCTGTGGTAGCTATCAACCTGATTCACCCGTGAGGCAAGCTCACGGGGGTCTTGGTCACGAACTCAAACAGTCGAACTACTCCGTTGCCCAATAGTCGACGACAAAAGCCTTCTCCATGTACGGTTTTATGAGGTCAACGAATTTGCGATGCTCGGGGTGATGCAAGTACGTCGTACGATCGTCTTCAGAAGTCAAGGTGACCAAGAAACAGTGTGTGAAACCATCGTCTAGATTCTCAACGCTAACGTCGGTTCCCCATTCAAAATCATGGATCGTGTCGATCTTGTCGGGCAAAGCCCTAAAGGCATTCTCGATTTCGCGCAGTTGCTCCTCCGTCGTGTCTTCTTTGAATTTGAATAGCACGACATGGCGCAACAGTCTGTCAGTCATCGGCTTGGCTCCCAAAGCGGCCAACATTTGCTTGGCGACGAAGCGGTTTCCTGCGGGGTTTAGATGCACGCCGTCCGAGGTCAGAACGCCCTTTTCTCGCTGATCCGTGTTGTTCTTCTTCAGATGTTCTACAAACTGCTTGCGCAGGTCCAATAGCTCGGTTTTCTTTTCCGCGGCGACCTTGCGGCTAATTGCCGCGTATTCCTCGAGCATGCCATCGAGCTCATTGCTACCGTCCGTTTTCTCGCCAATCATGCTCGGCGTGCAAAGCGTCACCTTGGCGCCCGCGGAGTGAAGGCGGTCGATCAAGCGATTCAACCCAGCTTCGAAAACGTCCTTGGGCGTGCCGTTTCCGCTTTGTGAATGCCACACGTCGTTGATACCAATGTAGATCATGACATGCGTCGGTTTCTTGCTCAGCACATCGCCATCTAACCGAGCTTCAAGATCGGGAACCTTGTTGCCGCTGATTCCGGCTCCGATTACTTCGATATGAAGGTCGGTGTGCTTGTCTGCAATCGTCTTGCGAACGAGATCGACGTAGCCATTCGGCTGATTACCGGCTTGAGTTATGGAGTCGCCCAAGAAAACGATGCGGTCATTCGCTTGCAGCGTGGTTTTTGCCTCGTCCGCCATGGTATTGGTCGCACAATTCCCGATCGCCAGCGCCAGCATGATCCCCCAGAGACTCCAGTTACCCATGATCTTTTACTCCGCGGAGAAATGTGGTCTGACAATATCAATCTGAAAACGCGTGCACTATTTGTGTCATCCTGAAGGAGCCTCGGCGACTGAAGGATCTACCAGCCATGATTGGAGTTTGCACACGCGTACACCCCTCCAATGTGAAATGCATGCGAGCTTGCCTTTCATTGCCGCGCCACGTTTCTTGGCAGATTCTTCGGTCGCTAAGGCTCCCTCAGAATGACAGCATTTTTACCTTGAAGATATTACGAAGTCTCAAGGATAACAATTCGTGGTGGCAATCGCTACCGTTTGCTACGCTCATTCGACAGGGTAAATGGCTCAGAATTGTATGACTTGCAAAGCGACGA
>CBDUAB010000209.1:0-6259 GCA_965365045.1 uncultured Planctomycetales bacterium | reverse complement strand
ATTGGATACTGTGTTTGCGGACCTGTAGTCGACGTGCACACCGACACCATGAAGGTTCAACTTGCTATGTGTCCGCAAACTACATTCGGTCGTCCAATGTAGTCATCACGCTCCGCGTGATGTCGCGGTGGCGATCTATTCAAAGTGGCGGAGCACGTCAAATCGGAGCAGCCTCTTAGGTTGCGAATCTGTTGCTGCAAGAAGAATGATAACGGAATGGTGCTGGCCAATCGTCTCACGGCGCAGCGTGAGGTCTACTTTGGACGAGTTACCTCACTACGGCGTTTCATCTTTGAGCCCGGCGTTACGAGATTCGAACGTACGCCAGGACGAAGCATCGAATTTTGAAAATCTAAAACGTTAGCAAGGCGAGTTTCGTGGGACAGCCGATCAACCGAGTTGTCGTATTGGGCGGTGGCAGCGCCGGATCAATGGCTGCGCTGACCCTGAAGACAATGCTGCCCGAGCTGAATGTAACCCTCGTACACTCTTCCGATTTGCCGCCGATTGGTGTCGGTGAGTCGACCACGTCACTGCTGCCGCGATTCTTGCACGATGGGCTGCGGCTGGACCGCCAGGCGTTCTACGACGAGGTGAGACCGACTTGGAAACTCGGGATCCGATTCGATTGGGGTCCACCTGGGACAGGCCATTTCTACTATCCATTCGATGGGCCTCTCGAAGGTCGCGAGGGCACGTTGGGCAAGGAGAACGCTTATTACTACTTCGCGGACGGGCGGATATTTAGTCATTACACGGTGATGATGGACCTGGAAAAGTCACCCTGCCTGCCACGGCCCGACGGCACGTATGACATGGATAACCAGTACGGCTACCACATCGAGAACCGTACTTTCATACGCCACCTTCACGGCCAAGCGGCCGGACGCGGAATCCGCATCCTCGACCGCGAAGTGCTTGACATCGACGTCGACTCCTCCGGACATGTCTCGGGGTTGCGGCTGGACGACGATACAAGACTTGCCGCGGACCTATACGTCGATTGCTCTGGTTTTTCATCTCGGCTACTGGGCAAAGCGTTGCAGGAGCCGTTTTTGGACTTTGGCAACAGTCTGTTTTGCGACACGGCCGTTACCGGCGGCTGGCAGCGCGACGGCGGCGTGTTGCCGTATACCACGTGCCAGACAATGAACCATGGTTGGTGCTGGCAGATCGAATTGGCGGATCGCGTCAATCGCGGTTATGTCTTTAGCTCACAGTTTTGCAGTGAGGACGAAGCGATTCACGAGATGCGAGAGGGCAATCCGGCGATGGGAGACAGTTTTGGCACGGTCAAGTTTCGCTCCGGACGCTACCGCAGGTTTTGGGTCAATAACGTCGCGGCGGTCGGCAACGCGTCCGGATTCGTCGAGCCGCTGGAGTCCACCGGATTGCACATGGTCGCCGTGACGGCTCGCACTTTGGGCCAGGCATTGGTCGACACAGACCGCCGCGTCACTGATTCCATGCAGCGGGAGATCAATCGCTATATCGGTACTCAATGGGACGACATACGCGACTGCCTGGCAATCCACTTCGCGTTCAATCGTAAGCTCGAAACATCGTTCTGGCAGCACTGCCGCGAGAAGACCGACCTGGCGGGCGCTGGGCCGCTGATCGACTTTTATCGCGAGAGCGGTCCTTCCTCAATGGGAAATGAACTTATTCCCAGAAACAGCATCTTTCGCCATGCCGGCTATCTGACAATGTTGATCGGTCTTCGGATTCCGTCCGATTACACGTTCGAACTCTCAGAGCACGAGCGGCGCCAGTGGCAACAGATTCGCCAATACGTCCACGAAACGGCCGCCCGGGCGCTCTCGGTGGACGACGGCCTGGCACTGGTGATGCGGCGCGCTTAGCCTGAATTCCTCACACCACGAAGGCCGGAACGAGCAAACGCTGTCATTGCCGGAACTTCGGTCGCTCCCGCTCGGTTTTCTACACTAACACGGTGTGATGTGCGTTAACTGCGTTTGCGCTGTTCCGGCAAGTCTTTGCGACCTCCGTTCGCAATCAAGCCTGTCGAACCAAGCAAGATTAACAATCTACTCACTTGCCGTCTTGCTCGAGCAAGGCAAGCAGATCACGCAGATCGTCAATGGACAAAACTTCGTGCAAATCCGTGGGCATGATCGACTGAAGTGACAACGAACGGTGTTCAATCTTGTCGATGTCGAGGACGAATCTCTGGCCGTCGGCGTCCACAAACTGTTCGGTTTTGCCGTTGCTGTCGGCCCCTAAAGATAGTCCCGTAAAGGAGCGACCGTCGTCGGTTTCGATCATCGTCGCGACATACCGCGGCGCAACTTCGCGACTAGGTTGCAAAATGGATTCGATCAATCGCCGGCGATCCAGTCGGTTGGTAACTTGTGTCAAATCGGGCCCGATAGCGGCTCCCCGTCCGTGGTAGACGTGGCAACTGGCACAGCGCCCGCTACCAGGGCCAAAAAAACGTCGCCATCCGCGTTCCGGATCGCCCTTCGCCGTCAGTAAGTCCAGCCAAGCTTTCGTGTCACTGACGGCCGGTCTTTCGATGGCTGCGGTAACGGCACCTTCGTTCAATGCGCGGGCAACTTCATGGCGCACGTTTGCAATCTTGGAATCCTTCAGTTCCGTTAACAGATCACGGTTTCGCTCAGTGTCCGGCACCAAACCGATGATTGCGTCCGCACGAATTTGTCCGTCTCGTGATTCGTCCGTGGCGATGCTGCCAAGCAGTTCGTAACGCCCTGGTTTTTCGATCAACACCAGACTTCGTACCGCGGCGCGCTGGATGCGCGCGTTCGTGCTGTTGGTAAATTGTTTCAGCTTCTCGACCGTAAGCCCTGCGTGGTCAGAAGGTATTGAACGCAGCGCACCAACGACGATTGAATCATTGTACTCGTCGGGCCGGTCGAGTACCCGAGCGAGATAGTCGGCACGCCTGGCGTTCTCGGTATTTCCTTTGTCCATCCACTCGATGGCCGCGACCGTCGCCTTAAAGAGCGGCAAGGAATCCCTGTTGGACCGTAACAACTGATTCAGGGATGGACGAAAGACCGTGAGCTTTTCTTCGGCAATCCAGCGCACGGCGTAGAGCTGAACGTTCGTGTCCGCGTCACGCAATGCAGTTGTCAATAGTTTTGAACGTAACGGCTCCTGAACATCGCGCCAATGTGCGGATTCGAGCACACCAAGTCGTTGGCGTGACGTCTCGAGTTGTTTTAGTTCGGCCGACGTGTAGAAATCTTCGAGACCTAACCCCACGACAGCGGCCGTGTGAACAAACGGGTCTGAAGAGTCCAAAGCGGCCATGTCCACGCGTGTCGCGGCCTTTGCCGCAAGCAGCTCCGACTCAGAGAGTTTTGGAAACGCTGCGTTGGGCGGCTCACCGCTCCATCGCAGCCGCCAAATTCGACCTTTCCCGTGCACCGGATAGCTCCGATCAACCCAATCGGTGAAGTACAGCGAGTCATCGGGAGCAACGGCGAAATCGACCGGCCGAAAATGATTGTCTCCCTGAACGACAATTTCACGCCGGGCGCGAAACGAAGCTCCCTCAGGCTGCAAGCTAAACCGTTCAATGCGGTAATCGCCCCAGCTGCTGACCCACAGTTGGCCATGGTAGGGCAATACCGCGCTCGGCGCTTCGCCGGTGCCCGCCACCATCGGTAGCGTGCCAGGTAATTCGCCGTTCCAGGCTTGCAGCGGATGCCGGCCGCTGCGACCAAAGCGAAACTGGTATCCGTAGTCGCCGCATTTGACGACGTGTACCAGACGACAAGGCGGGCTGGCATCTGGGTCGTTGCCAACCGTAAAGACTCGGCCGACGGGATCCACGCAAATGCCAAACGGATTCCAAAAGCCGGTTGCGATGCGTTCCAGTTGGCTGCCGTCGGGTTCGCACCGATAGATGTTGCCCCCTTCACCTCCGCCGCTGACCGTTCGATCGTCACTGCCACGGATCACGTACGGCAGGCCCAGATTCTCGCCGAGGCCGAAATACAAATTGCCTTGGCCGTCAAAGGCTAATCCACCGAGCCCGTTGTGAGGGTAGTTACCTTCGGTCTCGAGCTGAATCAAATCCTCTCTTGAATCCGCGCACCCATCATCATTATCATCCCGCACGCGAAAGATCTTCATTCGCGTGGCGATGTAAACCCAATTCTCGCTGCCCGCGGCAATGCTCATGGTGGCGTGCGTGCCGTCAAAGAAAGTACGGAATTCATCGGCTCTGCCATCGCCATCTGTGTCTGCCACGATGCGAACGCGATCGGTTTTTGGACCGCTGTAATCCTCGGGCGTGAAATGAGTATGCGACTCAATTACCAGCAGGCGGCCATTGTGGTCAAAAGTACAGCCGACCGGGGTCACAATCTCGGGATGCTCCGCAAACAGCGTCAATTCAAGGCGATCGTCGAGGACTTGCGGCTGTGCTCCGCTGGCGGCCGCTGCGATGAGAAGGGTAAGTGGCAATACGAATGGTCGAGTTTTCATGGTGTTTTGGCGAACGGGGGCCGTGAGGCCCGCAGTGATGCTGCGATTCATTTTGATACAAAAAAACGGTGGTTTTGAGGCATGACCAAGATGGCCACGGCTGTCGCGAATTCACCGCGGGCCTCACGGCCCCCGTTCGCCCGTTCATAGTAGACGGTGTGCTGCGTAGCGGGTGCTCAGGACGTGTTGCTATTAACGCGGATTACGCGAGCAAGTTCAATAGAGCACAAGAAAACCCTCGCCAGTAAGACACCGACGAGGGTCGCGATAGGTGCTACGGTTTCGCGATGAAGCCGAATGCTAGCTTACACCGCCATCAATTCGTCGACTTCGGCCGACAAACGCTTTCGCGCGACGTGCAAGCGTCGCTTGATCGTGCCCAGAGGCGCGTCAAATCCGTCGCTCATTTCACGCAGGGACTGGTGCCGCATGTAAAACGCTTCGAGCGTTTCACGATCCAGATCGCCCAATCGCGACAAGCCGCCGCGGACTTGGTCGTCACGTTCTCGATCGATCACTTTGCTCAACGGCGTTTCCGTTTCCATGCAGGTCGCTGCCAGCATGTCCGGTTCCACGGCCGTCACTGGCGCCTGTCGCACGATACGATTGATGGCCATGCGGTGCGTAATGCTCCGCAACCAACCGCCAAAGCACTCCGGCACGCGAAGTTGGTTCAGCTTTTCAAGTGCCTGAATGAACACTTCTTGGCACAGCTCTTCAGCATCACCATAGTTGCCCAGGCGGCGCAGGGACATGGCGAAGATGTGATCTCGGTAGCGCTCGAACAACTCTCCAAAGGCGTTTCGATCGCCCGCTTGAGCTGCCCGCACTAGGTCGGCCACCGTATTCGATTTGTAGCTTTGCTCGTATGCGATACTCATGATTTTCTCTCTTGGTGTTGCGATCAAAACCGCGGGTGGAGGCCAGGTGCCCAGATGCCAGAACGGAAAGCGCCGTCGCGGCTACCGGACCATCAACTGCTCAGTTTTCGCCGTGAGCTCGATTCAGCGAGCTAGGGAGGCGAAATGCGGCAGCCGATGCCTCATGCCGCGACAATGCGACATGACCCCGGGTTCACCCGAGACTGTGACAGGCTTGGGTGAGACGCATACCGGCATTGGTTGGCGCGTAAACGCACCGCTTAAGCCGGCTATGAGCGTATCTAGGCCCAGCCTGGTCTGGAGATACAAGCGCGCAATGCGAGACGTGCGTCCGTTTTTCAAATCAGCGTGACGCCTGGTATTCCAGTGGTTGCTTGCGAGGCAACTAGCGTTCTGTGATTTGATGAAACGACGCATGACTTCCTCCCAGCGCTTGTACGCAAGTGAGAGAGAACAAAAAGTGAACTTCGTGTGAACGACCTACTAGGCCGTTCGATCCGCCGGAATTAGGAATTGACCTACGACCCCGGCAAACCACCTATCTAAGTATCTTATACACATTTATCGGCTACGACCATCAGAACTTACAAAAACGTGCCTGTTTTTGATCGCTAGCCCCGTGAGCGAAGGATCTCCGCACATCTAACGGTATAGACGCCTTAATCGGTTACTGGTTCGCGGTGCTGGCAAAAAAAAATGGATTTGCCAGATTTTGGGCATTTGTTAGGAATTTCAGTAGCGTTCATCCAGATAAGTAGCCGCTCAAGGCAAAGCACGCTGGCGCTTGTTTAGAAAGACTAGTGAGACAGTCATGACCGTTCTCGATGGTTGTCGGTCACGCAACTCGGCGAAGGGGCTGCACCTCGTCGGTGGACACCTTTTCGCGATCACGCCATACT
>CBDUAB010000208.1:0-6266 GCA_965365045.1 uncultured Planctomycetales bacterium | reverse complement strand
ACCGTTGACCAGCAGCAACCGCTTGCCGAAGCTTTTGCTGTTCGCGAAGGTCGCTTTGTGCGCGTCGGCAGTCACGACGACGTCGCCACGCTGATCGGTGACACAACGAAGGTTATCGATGCTCGTGGCCGTACGATCACACCCGGCTTTAACGATGCGCACTTGCATCCTGGTCCTGTGTACGATTGGCGGTCACGGCTGGGCAAGGTCGCCTGCGATCCGGCGCATGTCCCAACGGTCGATGCGCTAATTACGGCCCTCCGCGCTAAAGCCGATATGACTCCACCCGGACAGTGGGTTTTTGGCAGTCGCTACCAGGACACCAAACTAGGCCGCCATCCGACGCGCTTCGACTTGGATCGAGCATCCACGCAGCATCCCATCTACCTCACGCATTCTAGCGGCCATGTAGCAGCCGTGAATTCACTTGCGCTCGAATTGGCCCGCATCACCAAGGATACGCCTGATCCGCGTGGCGGCGGTTTCGATCGCCTGGAGGATAGAACACCCAACGGCGTACTACGCGAATCCGCCAAGTCCATTGTGCGAAACGCCGGACCAGAGTCTCCGCAGGCGACGACCGAAGAAAAACTCACGGGCTATAAAAAACGCTTTGGGGAGTATTTGTCCAAAGGCATCACGAGCATTCAGGTCGCTGGTACGAGCCCGAGCTCTGTAGACTTCTATCGTTTGCTGCAAAGCAGTGGCCAGCGTATCCGTATGTACGTCATGTTGCGTCCAGCAAACATCGAAACACTTCGGCAATGGCAGGACGAACAAGGGCTGCGCAATGAAAACCTTAAGCTCGGCGCGATCAAATACTTTCATGGCAACTCGCTCTCCGGTCGTACCTGCTGGCTCTACGAACCATACGCCGACCGTCCCGATTACTTTGGAATTCCGCCGAAAGCTTCGCAGCAGGAGTTAAACGAAACCGTTTGGAAAATCCATCAGGCGGGCTTGCAGGCGTGCATTCATTCCAACGGCGACCGTGAAATCGACATGGTTTTGAATGCCTATGAACAAGCGTTACAACGCCTACCGCGCGACGATCATCGCCACCGCATCGAACATTGCAGTGTCGTTAATGCTGACATCTTGAAACGCGTCAAAGAACTAGGTGTCGTGCTTGCGCTGCATTCCTACGTGTACGAGCACGGCGACAAGATGGAAGCCTATGGAGCGGCTCGCTGGAACTGGATGCATGTCAACCGAACCGCGATCGACATGGGAATCCCGGTCGCCGGAAACTCGGATTCGCCCGTCAGCGCCGCCGATCCACTGCTGCGGATTCAGAGCATGGTCACGCGGAAATCGGCGGAGGGCAAAGTTTATGGCCCGACGCAACGCGTGACGGTCGAGCAAGCGTTGCGGGCGTGGACCTTGGGCAGCGCATTTGCGTCATTCGACGAACAGATCAAAGGCTCGATTACCGTTGGCAAGCTGGCGGACTTTGTTGTCTTGAATCGAGATCCCCTCAGCGTACCGCCGGACGAATTGAAAGACATCCAAGTCGACATCACCGTGATTGGCGGTCACGTTGTCTATGAGCGTAGCGCAACCGGCTCGAACGGCGAGTAACGCGTCATTCCGGATCGTGTAAGATCGCTCTGCAACGTTTGAAGTGAGCCGCTTGAGCACGATCATAAATAGCGCCACGCAGGTCGACAAGATAGAAGTCCGCATCGGCCACGTTGGCTCCGCGCAAGTCCGCGCCACATAGGTTGGCCTTGCGGATTTCCTTTGGTGCTTTGAAGTGCTGATCACCAAAGTCGTCGGTATAAAACCCGGTGCGGCTGCCTTCGCACGGGTATGGGCTGTCGACCAGCCCGCAGCGTGAAGACCCCATGTGAAATGTGCAATTCTTGAATTCTACCCAACGCAAGTCCGCGCCTTCCCATTCAATCTCGGCGAGCGCAGCTTCACTCAAGCTCGCTCTGTTCAAAACAACGTTGGTGAAACGAGAACCGGTCAATAACGCGCCGCACAAGTCCGCACGGGTCATTTGCGCCTCGTTGATTTCGGCAAACTCGAGATCCACGCGGTGCATCCGAGCTTGCTCGAGTTTTGCCCCATGCAACACGACCGTCCGCAAATCAAGCCCGACCATGTGTGCGGAAGAAAGATCCGCACCGCTAAAATCGGCATCGTCGAGTTGCGCCCGCCAAAGACGTACATTAACCATGTGCGTATTCCGCAGTTTTGCGCCTCGCAGATCCGCGTGGTTAAAAACCGTTTCACGAAAATTGCCATTGCTAAAGTCGGCAGACTGGAAATCGGTGAACGTGAAATCGCACCGTTTTGCGGTGGCACCCGATAAGTCTGCCTCGCGAAAGCTCGCTCTCAGCGGCGAAATGTGAGATAGATTGGCGTTGCGCAGGCACGCGCCGCTAAGATCGGCGAAGTCAAGCTTCGCGTGGTCAAGCGTCGCACCGGCAAGGTCGGCGCCTCGCAGGTCAACCTTTTCGAGCGATACATGTTGTAGTTGAGCTTGTTGCCATTTTGCGCCCGCCAGATAGGCTCCCTGAAAAGTCATGAACTGACACTCGCGCGGAAGTTGTTCGTCGCTCAACCGATGCAATAGACTAGCAGCCATGGCACGCGGGCTCGGCAACATTTCGGACCCGATCTTGGCCCGTCGCGGCGCGCCTCGATTAACGATCGGCGCTGTCACATACTCCAATAAATATGCCGTCGCCTGATTACCGTCAACGACGAAGGACGCGACGTCGTCAATCAAATCACGCGACCATCGTACTTCCAGTAACGCCGGATCTTTCAGCGATGCCGCTAACAATTGGGCAACAACCACATTCCGCACAAACTTGTGTGACAGTAACCTGACGACGGTATGATTGACGGTTCGCTCAGCTATCCTCGTCAAAAAAGCGAACTCATAGTCGTCTGCGTGACTTCCATTATCAAGAGCGGACACAAACGGAAAGCACTCGCGAGCGATCCAGCTTCGCTCGTCGGCGTTTGTGGCGAGGTGCCAGGCACTCAGCACCGCGGCGCGGCAGTTTACGATTTCGCCACTCGCGGCGAACTGCTCAAGTACGATACGCCACAACGCGGGCGATCCCTCGATTCGCTCCCGTTCGGGACACTTGAGCACGCGGCCCATGATCGATTTGGCACGTGCCGGATAGAGCCGCAAGACGCACTCGATCACATCGTCATCGCCCCAACGAGTCAGATGCAGTACGTGTTGAGCCGAATCGGGAGCCTCCCGACAAGCGACGGCGGTCAAACGTGCGTCCACTTCCAGAGACATAAGCTCTTGCTCGTCATCAATCAGCCGCACTTCGGTAGTTTGAAAGACTGCTGCAAGATGCGCCAGCGCGATTGATTTACCATCGCCGGGCTTGCCGACCAAGAAAACAGTCGAAAAACTTCTTTCGTCGATCAGTCGTGAAACAACGTCCTCGAGCAAGACGCTTCCGCCTAGTTCCGGCGATGAAACACGTGGACGCACCGGAGCGATCGCTGGCAAAACCATCCCGAATCTGCCTTGAGGGAAAAGACTTCGGGGAACCTCTTGAATAAGGTCGATTCTAAGCAATGTTGCGAGAAATGCAAAAAGATTGTGCGTGATTCCGAATTCACTCGTCGATTGCTTCTTTCAACGCATTGACTTCAGCGATACGGCCAAGTGCTGAGCTGGTGGCACGTTGCGTATCGACGCCGAGAAACTCCGCCAATTTGTATGCCAAATCACGGTCGGTCACGCCGTGGTATTGATTGACGACCTCGCCTTCGTAGTAAATCGTCTGACTGTCCAAACGGAATCCAGATTCGTAGCAGTCGGCCAGTTCTTCGATCCAAGCATCAGGGATTCCCCGTTCCCGGCAATGATCGACGGGCCAAATTTCGTCACCGCGACATGCGGCCAACAGCGACAGAGCTTTCATGCGTGATAGTTGGTTCATTATTGTGGCATCTTTTGCACAATTCATTCGCGTTTCGTATATTTAATACGTACTCACATCACCGTAAAACATGTCCTCGCCAAGGCGCAGTCAATGATGATTCTTTTCATCGCCTCATTCTAGGGCGAAATCCGTGGCTGGCCGTTAGCTAACTTAGGCCGCATTCCACGGCGACGACCGATTCTGGTCCATTCACTTAACCGACTAACGGGAGTTCTCGCATGCGCGCGTACTGTATCATCCTAACTTTGTCTGTGTCCCTTGTCAGCAACGTTCTAAACGCGCAGCAGGCGCGTTACTGGGTAACACTAACGGACCTAACTGATGCTCCCTTAACCAGCATTGACCAGAACGCTGAGTTCGTGATGAGCGTGTACACTCAAGATCTTCGCGACGATCCCCGTGGCATGTTTTCTGCTTACGTCGACGTCGCCTATGACGCGGATTTGGCCGCGCCGATCGGGCCCATCGATCATGAGGACATTTATGTCGCCGGGGTGTCGGGCAGCACGGCACAGAGAGGGTTACTCGACGAAGTAGGCGGCTTGGATGGAATCTCAGGATTAGGCGGAGGGGCGTTCAAGGTCTTCAGTCTGCGGTTTGCCTCACAGCAAGAGAGCGGAACGTTGACATTCCAAACCGGACCCGCTACGGACCAGGTCCAACATCCCACTTTGCTGTTCGGGGCGACAAGCGTCCTCGATCCCAGCGAGATATCCTTCGGAACGGCATCGCTGAGGATTGTTCCTGAGCCGAACTCCGCATGCTTGTTTACCTTGGGTTGGGCTTTCTTTGCTAGGTTGAGACAGCGACGAAAATAGCAGTTCGCGCCCAATAGCATTGACGTACCTATGGCTTCGCGCAGAGATGACCACGCCCATGTTGATAACGGTCGAGAACATCAACGACCCTCGCTTGGACGGTTACCGAAACCTCACCCGTGGCAGGTTGCCGCGCGATTCGTTTTTCATTGCCGAAGGAACCTTGCTAGTCGAGCGGTTGATCGCGAGCCCCTACCCGACGGAATCGATCGTCACCACGCGGGCGGTAGCTGAACGCTTGCTTTCACAGGTTGAATGTGATGTACCCATTTACGTTGTGACCAATCAGGAAATCCGCGCACTTGTCGGCTTCGATTTTCACCGTGGTGTGCTTGCCTGTGGGCATCGATTGCCGAGTCCGGACTTGACGAGCGTACTGGATGACACTCATGACACCTTGACCGTCGTGTTGCTTCCTCACATTCACGACCAGGTGAACTTAGGTGGCATCTTACGTGTCTGCGGAGCGTTTGGCGTTGATGCCGTGGTGCTCGGCCCGCGGTGCGCGGATTACCTAGGGCGGCGAGCCCTGCGCGTTTCCATGGGAAGCGCACTGCAGGTGCCGACAATTCAAGTTGAATCAATGGTCGACGCGATGCTGTTTTTGCGGAAATCGCGCGTCGAGATTGCCGCCACGGTTTTGGACGCAACCGCGGAGAAACTAGACGAAGCGGTGCGCCCCGGCAGATTCGGCATTGTCTTCGGACCAGAAGACCATGGACTTGACGCCGACCTGTTGTGTCATTGCGAGCGACGGATTACCGTGCCGATGCAGTGCGACACCGATTCCCTCAATGTGGCCGTTGCTGCCGGAATCTTTCTGTATCATCTTAATGGAACACGCGTTCAAAACTGATCAGAAGCACGCAACGGGCGGGCAGACGCGGTATCCTGCGGTTGTTATTATATTTGCAGACAGTTCGCTGCCCGTTATTCCTACGCGCGAGTCCCTACGGTGCAAGCATCGCAGACGTCCAACGCTGAAAAACAATTCAGGTTTCACACGCGCTGCCTGGCCTGTCTGCTCGTGCTGACAAACGTCATGCTGGTCGCGAGCGCCGACGAAACAACCACGATCAGCTTCGACAAATCCATCGCGCCGATATTCGCTCGGCATTGCCTCGAGTGCCACAACCGCAACGACCGCAAAGGTGAGTTGGACTTGTCACGTCGCGAAATGGCTATGCAAGGCGGTGACTCCGGAACGGTTATCGAACCTGGCAAGCTCGCTGAAAGCTATTTGTGGGAACGAGTCAGCAACGACGAAATGCCTCCGGACGAGAATCTGTCCGCGGAAGAAAAACACACCATCAAACAGTGGATCGCCAGCGGCGCCGCATGGGGCATCGATCCGATCGACCCGTTCTTGCTGACGACGGAGACACGAGCTGGCTATGATTGGTGGTCTCTGCAACCGTTGCAGCAAACGCTACTTCCTTCAGTGAGTCACCTTGATTGGTGTCGGAATCCGATTGACTCCTATGTACTGGCACGACTTGACAACGCCGGACTAAAG
>CBDUAB010000207.1:0-6279 GCA_965365045.1 uncultured Planctomycetales bacterium | reverse complement strand
CACGGAGGGCCATTCGAAGTGTTGCCTAGTCTTCGAGCGTGGCATCCATCAAGAGATCGAGTGAGCAGCTGTGACGGCAATTCGAGACAGCTGCTTTTTTGGCGCCTTTGACGCCACGGTTTCACTTTGATCCGCTCCGTCCGTTTGACTGCGACTTGCCGGTAAGCGAAAACACCAGGCGAGAAATAGCCAAACAAACCACGGAGCGAATTCCCACCAGACGACAACATAGTCGTAGAAGTACGCGCCGTTGTAATTCGGCGCCAGCCAATCGATCACCGCCTCATCCGGAAAGTGGCCGACTAGGTAGAACCGCACGTAATATATGAATAACAGGCCACTCATGGCCAGCCAAGCTCGACTGCGTGCGAACGGAATTAGCGGTAAGGCCCAGCTCCAATACCAGGGATTGAGCGTCGGCGATAAAAGCCAGAACCACGCCAGCGTTAAGAAACACGCCTCTAGGATAACGGGCGCCTCCATATTCCTCACGACTCGCCAGGCTAGTCCGCTGGCCACCAATAGAAACAGCCCGGCACATCCGATCCGCGACACAAAGAACGGCGCTTGCTCGGCGGTTAGCAACGGGCCGCCATTGGCTGTGATTTTTGTCCATCTGGTAGTCTGGTGGACCAACGCCTGACGCCACTTGTTCGGCACCACAACAAACCACGGCCGCGGTTGCGCATTGTCAGGTGCCATGTTCTCACTGGCAATCAGAAAGATGAAATCGTTCATCTTCCATCCACCCAAGAATGCCTTGAGTCCGGCCGTTCGATCGGCAACGCCAAAGGACATTTTCGTGGTGCGCAATCGAAGCGGATCGACAGCTGTATGGGACGGAAGGGCCTCCTCAACATCGGGGGTGGGTTGCCACGCCATCATGGGCCACAAGAGCGCTCCGGCCACAAACAAATGCAATAAAACTCCGACGGAGGCAGAGCGTACACCGCACGTCGTGACGACAATCGCCAAAAAGAGCGGCAGCAACGCGACCGGATACAACTTGGCACCCACTCCCACCGCAAGTATGACCAGGGCAACTACCGACAGCGTCCTAACCTTGCGGGGCGCCACGTCATTGGGGACGGTGCAGGCACGGATCAACAAGTGGATTGCAAGCGTTGTCCAGAACACGGCAATTGAATCAAGATGACCACTGTTGGCGAATTCTTTCAGTAGTAACGGACACCACCCATAGGCCACAGCCCAGCCGGTGGGCATGCCGAGGCAACGCAGAATCTGCAGCACCAACCAAAGTGTCATTACGTCAAACAGCACTATCCATGCTTTCATGACACATATCCGCCAGTGGAGTGCTACATCCTTGGGCGTGGTCATGGCGGCCAGTCGAAACACCAGCTGACTTACGGAGGGATAAACGGTCGGCAGATTGGCGAAGTGGATCCTTGTCAACAGCTGCCGCACCGTATGTGACGAATCTCGTAGCGTGACCAACTTGGCCAAGTCACCTTCGGCATCGACCGTTGCAACTTCGCGAACTTGCTGTGGACTGAATTGAAACGGACTCACGCCCTGTTGCGCGACCAGGCCATCCCAGACGTAACGATAGATGTCAACTTCCTGGATCGGTTCCGAAGGCAACAAGGTAATGCGAAAAAGGATCGCAAAACCAAGTACGATCCCACGCGTGTTCCGATCAGTGAGGATCGCCGCTCGTAGGGCCACGAGGTAGACTACGAACATCACGGCAAAGATCAACAACACCGTCGCCAGCGGACGATCCGTGGTCGCCACTGCCGGTGTGAATCGGTGGCTGAGAACCGAAATCACGACACATAACAACCACAGTATACCGCCAGCCACCCATAGCAGGCTATTCGTGTGAACTTTGGATTGGTGTCGAGGCTGAGTCATTCCTGTTCCGAGGGCAATCGCAGAACCCGTGGCGAGCCGGGTGGCGATAGACCGTGACGGGCGATAAGCCAGAGAATCTTGGTGCCGGCACGAAGCGTCCCTGAGACCGTTCCACTAATCTTGCTCTTACCCGTGCGGCAACGGTAAGGAACGGGGATTTCCCGAATCCGTAGTCCGGCTCGTAGTGCTTTGATCTGCATTTCCACGGTCCAGCCGAAATCTCGATCAACCATGTTCAAACGCTGAAGGCATTGGTAGTTGATAACACGGAACGGACCAAGGTCGGTATAACTGCCGTGAAATAGAATTCGCATCAAGAAGCAGGCGAGCTGGTTTCCATAAACGCTTTGCGGTGGCATCGCTCCCACTTCGCGGGTCCCCAGCAACCTTGAGCCCAACACGAAGTCGCATTTCCTTTCTAATACCGGTTGCGCCAACTGCGGCAGCATGTCGGGATGATCGCTGTAGTCGGCGTCGAGAAAGGCAATCGCCATAGGGGGTGGGCGGCCTTGTTCGACTTGCTCGGCGACCACAGTCAGGCCGCGCAGGCAAGCTGCGCCGTAGCCTCTCTGGGGTTCCCAGGCGACAGTGGCACCATGTTGGCGGGCAACTTCGGCAGTACGATCATGCGATCCATTGTCTGCAACGATGACCTGACCAACGCTTGGCAAGTCGCTCAACACCAGCGGTAGAGATGCTTCCTCGTTCAGCGCGGGGATCACTACCGTCACCCGATTCAAGTCAACCACGTCATCTATCGTTACACCTTTCTGCGTTGGATGGGTGGACATCGTTAATGTTGGTTCCCGGGTATTCGACACTGATCGGCTGCTCTACAAAGGACTGTTTAGGAGTGTTGCTACTGCCCCGGCAGGCGCAACGCAATAGCTGGACATGATGATCGATGTCGTTCCGACCGTCAATTTAAATTGGGTACGTTGCGATAGCAATGATCGAGGATACGACCGCGTAGACGTAACCAAGATCGTCCACAGACGCATCGCGGCTAACCGGCATCGATCTCCAACGGATACCTACCGCCACGACGTCCAACCATTCATCGCTCGCGATATCACTACAGTGGCTGGATGAGAGCTTTGTTGTGGCTCTATTCGAGGATCCCGCCAGGCTTGACATCAATCTCACCGCCCCAATACTGGCGAACGAAGCTTGCTTGAATAGGATTCGTCGCCTGATAAAATGGCGTCCCTTGCGTTTTAGCCACTGAAGTCTACTTAATCTGGGCTGGGCGATCTGCGATGGAGTTGACCGAATGAGAAGATCATTTCAATGCGCAACTGGCCTCGTTGGTCCGACTTCGGTTGTCGGTGTGATCCTCCTCCTCACAACGTCGTTAGCAGCGGGTACACGCACGGCCACATTCAATTGGGAGGATGCATCGAGTACGGTATATTCCTTCTTTGCTGGGCACGGTAGCGGTTACGAGTCTGCAAATGTGACATCAGGCAGCGACATTAACTATGCCGATAATGAAATGCCATATAGCGTCAGCCCATTCGGTGGTAGCCACATGCTGGAGACGACCGAAACTCCCTTTGGAGATCCGGTCGGCGCTCACTATAGCGTGCTCGCGTATGTCGAAAATCTCTCCGAAGGTGACATCGTTGAATTCTCGATCCACGGGTATATTCCCGGTGGTGGCACAGCAAGGATCGTTCCCGATGCGCACTACGGCCAAAGCGGGTTTGGTCCGAATGATGACACGTTCTTGGGCCGAGTGACTTTCAATCAGCCAAATCCAGACGGAGAAGGCTGGCAGGAGATTCCTTACGATGGCGATCTGAACGGTGGCGGGCCCGACGATCCGATCGTCTTCAACTCGAACGACTCCTTCAATCCGTTGCTTGCCGATGCTTTATATCTGCGGTCGCAAGGCATAAGTCCATTGGCGTTCCTACCCAAAGGATCTGACGACGATGACTATAACTTCTACACAGATGACATTACCATTACGGTCACCAGCGCTAACGCGGACGCCAGGATTACTTTGCCAGATTTTTCCACCATGCTCGTCAACTCGCCCTCGTGCGACTTCGACGGCGGTGGTTGCGGAACGAGCGACGTGGATTCGCTGGTGCTTGAAATTGCGGCGGGGACCGATAATAGAATTTTCGACATGAACGGCGATATGTTGGTTAATCGCGGCGATTTGGTCGAGTGGCTGATGGTGGCGGGAGCAGAGAATCTGCCGTCAGGCAGACCTTATTTGGTCGCTGACGCGAATCTGGACGGAATGGTCGACGCCAGCGACTTTGAAGCTTGGAATAGAAACAACTTTAGCACCACTGGCCTCTGGACACGCGGCGATTTTAATGCAGACGGATTCACAGACGTGTCGGACTTTAACGAGTGGAACGATAACAAGTTCACGTCGGCAGATTTGGGCAGGGCCGTCCCGGAGCCATCGGCCATGTGTCTGATCTTCGTCGGACTATTTGCAATATTGATTCGTTACGGTCGATAGTGATTTCCTGGGCTCGATGTGTGTGCAACGAGTCGTCCCACCACGTAACGTGATGTCGTGGTGTGCCTAGCTCAAGCGAAACGGGAATTGCTCCGCTGGAAAGGCGCTGGATGGTCGGTTGCGGCAAATCACTCCCGACGAATCTTCGGACTTCCAACGTGTCGCGGCGCAACGTGATCACCGATCGACTGATGCGGTTCACGCAAGGGTTTACGCTTGTCGAGCTGTTGGTGGTAATTGCCATCATAAGTATTCTCGTGGCGATGCTTCTACCGGCAGTGAATTCAGCACGCGAAGCTGCGAGAAGGACTCAGTGCGCCAGTAACATCCGCCAACTGGCGATGGGGTGTCTTCTGTACGAAGAAGCTGGACGAACTCTTCCTCCGGGAGCAAAAATCTACGCAGGCTCAATGTGGACCGCCGAAATTCTTCCCTTCATAGAAGAACGGAATCTGAAAAACCGGATATCGGTTAGCAACGACTCGAGCACTGAATTTCGGTGGGCATTTCCTGGCAGCTATTCTCATCCCATTATTGACCCGAAGTTTACTAACATCGTTGCGTGCGAAACCGTCATTCCAATAATGCAATGTCCCTCAGCCGGTCTACGACCCCAGCAATATGACGTTTCTACGGACAACCAGCACGTGATGCGTCGGGTACCTGCTTCGTATTTGGGTTGTGCATCAGGTGTTGTCCGAAGTCAGAATTTTCCGAAAGCAATGGTGAATCTCGACGGCGTTTTGTTCGGTGTTCCGCGATCCGGTAATTGGACCACGAATGGTGAAACTTTTAGTGTTAGCCCGGTTTCGCTAAGGACAATAAAGGACGGGATGTCGAAGACGATGTTGATCGGTGAAGCACTGCACGACACCGCTGCTCAACAAAGAAATGGCGGAATCGCCGAACGACATCCGGGAGATCGCAAGGATCATTGGGCAATTGGCAGCGACGACATTCAAACGGAACACGATATCTCGGAAGCCTTGGGATCCACCGGTGTGCCGATAAATGCCCAGAACGAGTACACGTGCGACCGACCGGGCCCATGTCAGATTGTTCAGTTGTCTTTTAGCAGCGCACATCCAGGTGGCATTCAAGTCGCGTACTGCGACGGTTCCGTACGATTCATCGACGAGACGATAGAGGCAGTTACATGGAGCGAAATGGGAACGCGTGCCAGTCAATAACCGTAGACCGGAGGCATCGAACGTTACTTTGTTTGCGATCTCTCGCCGTTCTTACATCGGCTAACCCGTGTATTTCATACGTGGATTGATTGGTCGATAAGGCTAGCAACCTTGGAACTCGTTCCAGTTGGTCAAATGTTGGCTTGGGCTCAATTAAACACGTCCACACAAATTCGACGGTGATGCGTGATTCATGGCGGTGACAGAGTTAGGACGAAAGAAAAGCTGAAGTTTCTTCTTCATGCGCAATTACAGGCTGCTTCGATGAGAGTTGCGATCCTCGACCGAACGTGTTGTGGGAGGAGATTCCAACCAAGAATGAATTGTCGAAACTCCAAAGGGATTTGCCATTCGTTGTCAGCCGATGCCGTCTCTAGATCTAGACGACGGGGCGTGCGAACCGGAGTGCGAACACAATCGTCGTCGTGACGCAACTCGTTTTTTTTGACTCGCAACGTGGTTGCGCATTCGTGGATGCAGTCTACGGAACCGATGGCCACGCTTGCGCGCGGAGAGGCTAACTAACCGATCTGAGTCGCGACTGCGGCGGCTGAAATGACCGAGGTGGTCGCGACCGATGCGAGTTTCGCAAGATGGTTCCCTGCAGAGGTTGCATCGTCCTCGGAGGTTACGTGGCACGCGCAACTCGCTGAGGTGAATTCGCGCCGAAACGCAGCTCTCCAGCTCTCGCTGGCGCGCGTCGGCCGCCTGCACGAGCACGCCGGG
>CBDUAB010000206.1:0-6282 GCA_965365045.1 uncultured Planctomycetales bacterium | reverse complement strand
TTCAACAAATGGTAAGGTCCGCCAAGCCATCATGGGGCTCATCATTCGCGAGGTCGACGTAGCTTGTTGGTTGTTCGCCGGAGTTCCGGATTTCATCTATGCCAAGGCATTGTCTGACGACACGCCACAAAGAGGTTTGCAATTACATCTCGGTTTTCCGGTCGGTGGCATGGCGCTGATCGATTGCACTCGAACTTTGCCCGCCCGATCCGATACGTATTACTCACTGACGTTGATTGGTTCGACCGGCGCTGCCTATGCCGATGATCACCACAACACAAACCTGCTTTTGCGTGGCGATGTCGTTGGTCTCACCGTGGACCAAGGCCGAGATCACTTTGCATTGCAATTACAAGAGTTTGTCGATGCCGTGCGGTACGATCGTGTCCCAAACGGAACCGGTGAGGATGGCAAGCGTGCGATCGACGTGGCGCAAGCTGCGATTGATTCGATGGAGTCGCATCGCGCTGCGAAGCTGGTAGGAGATCGCTATGAGCTTTGTTGAGTCGGCCGACAGATTTCGAGTCGCGATCCTGAGCGTGGTCAAACACGATTATGTGGCCAAAGGTATGTTGTCTCACGCTCGTTTCGAACCGGCAGTTGTCGCTGATGATGCGGATCAGCCAGATTGGGTCCATTCGCGAAATCAGAAATTCGCGGACGAGTGTCACGTACCGTACGTGCGTGATGTTGCGGCCGCCTTGGCGGATTACCGACCGGACATCGCCGTTATCAGCCCGGCGGCCGAGCGCCATTGCGATTTGAGTGTGCGGGCGGCCAATGCGCGATTACACGTCGTTCAAGACAAACCCATGTCGACAAAGTTGTCCGAGTGCGACCGAGTCATCGAGGCGGTGGAAAGAAACAATGTGCGCTTCATGATGTGGAATCGCAATTTTCTGCCGGCCATGTTGCAGGCACGGGAAGTTATCCGCAGTGGTCGGCTTGGCAAGCTGCGGGCGATCCACGTCGACTTTTATTTTGCCAAGGACGCCGGGCCGCCGATCGGTTCTCGTCAGCAGGGCGATCCACCGCTCGATTGGATGGAGTCGCTCAAAGCCGCGCATGTAACCGGCGCTGACGGTGGGGTCGGCCGTGAACCCATGGGAGAACTCGAAGTCGAGGGCATCTATCCACTCGCCTACATCCACATGCTGACCGGAGCGAAAGTTGAACGGGTCGCCGCGCGCACCGCTTCACACTTCCACCAATTGCACGCCGACAACAACGTGGATGACCTGGCAACGGTGACTTTGGAAATGGATCAAGGTCTCCTTGGGACGCTTTGCATTGGTCGCATCGGCAATGCCAGCCACCCAGATATTGGCGAAATCAAACTGCATCTCGTTGGCAGCGATGGTTCCCTAGTCGTGAACGAGTCGCGGCCGGAAGTCGCCGTATATTATCGCGGACAACCGGATGCGGAATTTCCGCATGCTCGCGTCGCCAACAGCAACGACTGGCTGCTCGCTGACAACTTTGCCCGCGCCATCGATACTAATACCGACACTTGCCTGAATGCTCGTGCCAGCCGCGCGATTTGTGCCACCGTTCATGCCGCGATCGAGTCGGGGCGGACCGGCATGCCGGTTGAAGTAAACCATCGAGAGGAAATGTAACGTGATGAATCGCGGCCTGAGAAACGTGGCCTGCTCGCTCCGCGAGCAGGAGTGCCGACTCGCGGAGCGAGTCGGCCACACTTACAGGGGCCACACACATGCAAGCTGACACATAAAGGATATTCGTATGCGACTATGTCGTTTTCAGGTTCGTGACCGAGTTGAAGTTGGCTTCTATGAGGATGAACGTGTCATCTGTGTTACCAAGGCAGCGAATCTATTTCGAGATGCTACTGGTGAGCAAATCAACTTGCCGACTGGTGATGACCTGTTGTCGTTTTTACCACCGTCAAATGCGGTATCACACGTCGAGAAGTTGGCTGATTGGGTCGCCGCTAACATGGACTCTCTTGATGGCGAAGTTGCGCCGAGATTAGACGATATTGAACTGTTGGTGCCAGTTCCTCGCCCAAATAAGCTGTTGTTATTGGCAGGAAACTACGCGGCGCATGTCGAAGAAGGGGGTGAAGTTGCTGTCGAACGCGAGAAAACTTTTCCGTACGTCTTCATGAAACCTCCTTCCACGACGCTGCAACCGTCAGGTAGCACGGTGAACTTGCCCATGGTGTCACCTGCAACGATCGATTACGAGCTTGAACTGGCCGTAATCATTGGTCGCACGGCCAAAGGCGTATCGGAGGCAAACGCATTGGACTATGTGGCGGGCTACACGATCATCAACGACATATCCGACCGCAAATTCCGTCCGCATCCAGACCGGCGGGAGCGGGAGAGAGACAAGTTCTTTGACTGGTTACATGGAAAATGGCACGACGGCTTTTGTCCTTGTGGCCCCTGTGTGACCTCCAGCAAAGCAATACCTGATCCACAGCGACTATCAATGCAGTTGCGAGTCAACGGCCAGATTCGCCAAGATGCCACGACAGCACAGCAGGTGTTTCCGGTGGCAGCGGTAATTGAGTTCCTATCCAGTTTTGTTACCCTTGAGCCGGGTGACATAATCTCTACCGGAACACCATCCGGAGTCGGCGGCCCACAGGGACTTTTTCTAAGCAGCGGCGATCGCATTGAAGGCTCCATTGAATCGGTTGGCACGTTGGTGACATCCATGGCTTAGTTGTCGGACCAAGATCTTAGTACGAACACTAATGAATCCAGAACCAAACAACACGATTTCAAACACTGGTCGTTACCTAGTGCTCGCCGCCGGCTTTCTTGGTTGGTTATTGGCCGGCGTGCAATTGGGGGTTTCGTCCATCGTCATGCGGGATGCGGCGAAAGACTTGCTGGGGGCCGGCAGTGAAGGTGATTATGGCCAATGGTTCGGTTGGCTGACGAGTTCTTTCATGCTTGGGGCGGCCACCGGAGGATATCTCTTTGGCTGGATCGGTGACAGGAGCGGACGCAAGACAGCGATGGCACTTGCGATCGCTTGCTATTCTTCCTTTGCCGGTCTGACTTATTTTGTTAACTCCCCAGAGCAATTGCTGCTGATGCGGTTTCTTGTTGGGCTCGGCGTCGGCGGCATGTGGCCCAACGGCATTGCGCTCGTTTCTGAAGCATGGCCTAACATGTCGCGGCCGATGATTGCCGGAGTGATCGGTACCGCCGCCAACATCGGCATCATGTTGTTTTCGATCCTGACCTGTTTTGTCCTTGTCACACCGGATAGCTGGCGTTGGGTGATGCTGTTAGGAATTGCGCCAATCGTGTTGGCCGTCTTGGTTGCCATCCTAGTTCCGGAATCTCCCCGTTGGCTGGCCGTCCGAGCGAAGGCATTTAACGAAGTTGCCGATCAAAAAGGCAAGACAGTTTCACCGCTTGTCGAAGTGTTTCAGCCGCCGTTACTGCGCGTGACGATTCTGGGGATCGCGCTCGGGACCATTCCGCTTTTTGGGGGTTGGGGCAGTTCGAATTGGGCCAACGCGTGGGCCAGTCAAGTTGGCGAACAGAAGGAAGCAACGTCGGAATCGGGTCCGACAGAATCGGACCCCGCGTTGAAAGCACGTGTTGTGCTGGCTCGCTCGGCGCCAGGATCACTGGCCAGCTTGCTGGGTGGCGCGCTAGCAACCTTAATCGGCCGCCGCCGGTGTTACTTTATGCTCTCGTTGGCCTGCCTGTTTTGCGCCCAGTACATGTTCTGGTTTTCTTATCCCACCGCCGGAGATTTCTTGTGGTGGACAGGCGCTCTGGGACTTTTTAGTGGTTTCTTTTTCGGATGGCTGCCGTTATTTTTGCCGGAACTGTTTCCTACGCGCGTTCGATCAACCGGTGCTGGAGTCAGCTTCAACTTTGGGCGCATCGCGACCGCAATCGGCATTCTGATCGCGGCTGGTTTGTTAAAGCAGTTTTTTCATGGCGACTATGCACAAATCGGTCGACTCACCAGCTTGATTTACGTGATCGGCGCGCTTGTGATTTGGTTCGCACCTGATACGACGGCGAAGGGTTTGGAGGATTGAGTTTTTGGATGTGAGGACTAAGCACTAACCGCGTCAATGCGCAATTGGCAGCACGGTTCACTAATACAGGTATGCCACCAATGAAAACCAGACATTGCCCGCTCTCCATCACAATCAATCGGCATCAGCGGTCTTTTACGACGATCTTGTGCATAACGGTGGTCTGCCTTACTGCGCATTTGTCCTGCGGTGGTGAAACCGAAAACGTGTTGTTGATCACGCTCGACGGACTTCGCTGGCAAGAGCTCTTCGGTGGCGCTGACCAACGTTTAATCAACAAAGAAGATGGCGGTGTCAGCACACCGGAAACGGTGCGGCAACGATATTGGCGGAGTGATGCAAAGCAGCGACGCGAGGTTTTGATGCCTTTCTTTTGGAGTGTCATTGCCAAGGACGGTCAGGTGCTGGGCGATCCGGCGCACAACTCGACCGTCAAAGTTACAAACGGCAGGTTCTTTTCTTATCCCGGCTACAACGAACTCTTGTGTGGCTTTGGAGATGAACGGATCGACTCGAATGACAAGATGCCCAACCGTAATACTACCGTGCTCGAATGGCTCCATCGCATGCCCGAGTTTCAAGGACGTGTCGCTGCTTTCGCCTCTTGGGATGTATTTCCGTACATCATTAATGTCGAACGAAGTGGCATCTACGTGAATGCCGGCTGGCAACCGCTGGAAGTGTTCGGCGACGCGGTTGCCACGGGCGAGCTGAACGCGGTCGCCAACGAATTGCCCAAGTACTGGCCAGGCGTGAGGTACGACGTATTCGCATTTCGTGGAGCCTTGGACTTCCTAAAGTCCAAGCATCCGCGCGTCCTTTACGTCGCGCTGGGAGAGACCGATGATTGGGCACACGCGGGTCGTTACGATTTGTACCTGGACGCCGCCTACCGCAGCGACCAATTCATCCAGCGTCTTTGGCAAGTCGCACAAAGCATTCCACAGTACAAGGACAAGACCACGCTGATCATAACCACGGACCATGGCCGCGGCGATGGCCGTGAGAGTTGGAAGAGCCACAGTGCGGACATACCAGGGTCCGATCAGACGTGGATTGCAGTCCTCGGTCCGGACACTCCGGCCCTCGGCGTTCGCAGCGCCATCAACGCGACCCAATCGCAAACCGCCGCCACGGTGGCATCAGCTTTGGGAAAAGATTTTACAGCGAGTGACAACAGGATTGCCAAACAAATTCCCGTATTCACGGCCGTTGACTGACCCGAGGTCATGCCGAATTCCGTGATCATACGGCCAGCTCGCCATGAACCAAAGTCACGATAGAATGAACTTCCTGATACCATAGAATAAATCCCTGGTGACAACAGCTACGGCTTCCCCCATCAACAACACTCACTTCCAAAAGGAGCCTTGTAATGAGCTATCTGAGCTTAGGATTGGCAACCGTTTGTTTTGCCGCACTCGTCGCGCGGACAGGTTTGGCTGAAGACATCGATCGTTCGATTAGCGTTTCTGGGCAAGGCACGGCGACCGCACCGCCAGATATCGCCACGATCCAGACAGGAGTCGTGACACAGGCGGCCCAAGCTAGCGACGCCTTAGCCGCCAACAACACCGCCCTGCGAAAGATTATGGATGTCCTGAAAGAACATAATGTTGCTACGAAGGATATCCAGACGTCCAACTTTGACATCCGACCGGAATACCAGCGCGGACCGCGCGGTCAACAACAGCCGGAAATCATCGGCTATCGGGTAACCAACCAGGTGCGAGTGTATTTGCGCAACTTGCCTGATTTAGGAAAAGTGCTGGACTCGCTCGTCAGCGGCGGCAGCAACCAGATATCCGGAATCAGCTTTGGCATCGATAATCCAAAGGGCGTCTTGGACCAGGCTCGCAACCGCGCGGTCGCCGATGCGCGCAGCCGCGCCGAATTGTATGCGCACGCCGCTGGAGTGCGAGTTGGTAAAGTGCTTTTAATTAGTGAGCACGCTAGCCAAATGCCTCGCCCTCAAATGCTTGGCCGGGCGATGGCCGCCGAGGCAATGAGCGCGGTTCCCGTCGCCACTGGCGAACAAGAAGTACGAGCGACTATAAACATAGTGTATGAACTCAGCGACGGGGAATAGCAGCCCCGTTTGTCACAGGTCAATGGGGCAACTCAACCTGAAAACGCTGTCATTCTGAGCACCCACCGCGGGATTCGTGGCAACGCCCGGAATGAACCGGCGAACGGGGGCCGTGAGGCCCGCGGTGGCGCTGCCAGACAACTTGAAACAA